>JAVHRG010000001.1:0-1459 GCA_036171535.1 Sulfurospirillum sp.
TTAAGGTCAAGCCTGTAATCGATTTATTAACAGCTACGAGAGTATACGCACCATCTTCCAAGAGAGGAGATGTTCCATAAGGATTGCTATAGGTCGTAAATTTGCCAACGTTTCCAGCCCCATCGGTTTGCGCTTGAAACTTTTGAACGTAGGCTGCGGTTAATGTCGTATTAGGAAGATCGGTATTGACGATGCTTGCACCCTCAAAGGACTCTTTGATGATACGGTTACCTAACGAGGCGATGAGGGGCGTATCTAAGAACATACGACCGACTTGAACAGTGGTTTTACCCGCATGGTAAGCGAGATATGCTTCGGAAAGCTGTGCGCCAGAGCCGTACTCATCCCAACCAAATTGTTGTTTTGCATTGGAACTCGCAAAAGGAGCATTATTGGATTGTCCCGTTAAGCCAAGGCTAAAGCCATTCAAAGAAGCTGTTTTATAATTGAGCATAACACCCATATTAAAAATTGAATCACTCGGAATGGAAGGATTTCGATCACGATCCCAGTAAAATGCCTTTAATTCACCACTTATTTTACCTTCTTTAAAGGCATCAGCCAACGTATCTGCACCAAAAGAACAGGTACTAAGTCCTGCAACACAAAGAGCTGCCAAGCTAAGATTTGCCAATTTCATCCGTTTCTCCTTAGGAGTAAAAACACTTTACATGTAAAGTATTTATGACGTTAATTTATGCCAAGGATGATGCGCTATTTTCAATAAGATCCGCATCCAGACAGACGCATAAACTCATCTGCCTATAACCTTTAATATGCCCGTTGTTTTAACAATTAATTTGAAGCTTCAAGGAAAATTTTAAATAAAAAAAAGAGCAAAATAATCGCAGGAAAAAAGAGTTTTATTGACGAAAAAAAATAGTAGATTTTTTGCAAAATTAAATTTAGAAGAAGTAAAAGCACCCAAGGTGCGTGGGCATTCTGCCGAAGAAAACACAGTGTTAGCGTAGCTTTTAGAGCTTGGCTTTAAAAGCGTGTTTAGAGTTCTGTAAGAACTCTAATGAGAAAACGAAGTAAAAAGGGGTGGATTACTCCACCTCCTTCCAAATTTGAACTTTCCACAGATACGCTATTAAGGTAAAAATAGCCATAAATCCAATGAGCTTTAAGCCAAGGCTTTCACGCTCAGCCTTTTTGCGATCACCCACACTTTCCATGTAAGCGACCACTTGCTCTTGAGACGATTCCGTGAGTCCCACACGAGGCATTGCAATGCCTTCAACCATTTTGAGTGGCTCATTGATAAACGTGTTCAAATACTCCGCTTTTTTAGAACGAATCATCATCGACACATCAGGAGCAACGGCTCCAAGATAGCTTTTGATAGACAGTGTAGGTGTTTGCGCTTTAAGTCCATCGTACTTCATGCTATGGCATCTGCCACACGCCTCTTCAAACACCACTTTATTGGAAGCTTTGGTAGCGACAATATTGCCCA
>JAVHRG010000002.1:0-13387 GCA_036171535.1 Sulfurospirillum sp.
GAGGTGGAATTAAAAATCTTGTTTTACTGGTCTTGAAAAAAGGGAGCATTATATCATTACCACCAATGAAACCCATTTTCATATTCAAGGCAATAATGAGGGGATTATCAACACGGGGGATTACGCAACCCTCCATCAATTTACCAAAGGAACACCATCATGAGCATCACTCTTCGACTGGTTCCCTATCTCCTGATAGGGCAACCAAAAGTGGTGCTAATCATGCGTAAGGATTCCCCATCGGGAGATGGGGAACCAGTAAACGAAGTGAGTTTGTTGGGAACGACTCACTCACCCTAAATTACACCACCGAACCAAACCGTCCCACCACCCGACCAAGAATCTCAATCTCATTGAGTGCGACACTAAAAGAGGGATAGACATCGTTATCGGAGATAATCTCCAATTTTCCATCTTTTCGAGGTTGGATACGTTTGACCAATAACCCCTCCGCCGTACGAAGGGCAAAAATCCCCCCTCGCCCCACGCTTACTTTGGCACGATTGATAAAAATCAGATCATTATAGCCCAGTAACGGCTCCATCGAATCCCCCGAAACGTGCAACGCTTCAATAAAGCGTAACGCTTTTTCACCCCCCAACGCAGCAACAAAAGGGGCTTCTATCCGCAAGGATTCGGATGCTAACTCCTCCCCCTCACCTCCGCCACCCGCTGAAGCACTCAACGAAGCAAAATAGCGCACTTTATAAAATTGATTGGTGGATTCGATCAAACTCTCAGGGGATTGGTTGTACAAAAGCCAATTGATGGCGATGGAGCGTTTCGCGCAAAAATCGAGTAGTTCATGAAAAGGGAGTTTATTCCGTTTTTTCATGGTGGCAAAATTCATTTGTGAGATATTGAGCAGTTGCGCGATGTCTTTGTCAAAGACTTTTTTATCGGTAAACTCCCCCGACACGATGTCTTTGATGGTTTCGACGATGTCACAAAAACTTTTCATACTGTGGGTCTCCCAAAAAAACAATTTTGAGGGGTATTATCGTCTAATTTAGCTAAAACTATGACAAAATGCCACTTTTTACCCTTCATGACCCTCATTTTCTTCATCCGCTTGCCGCTTGGAGAGGTGATAACCTCGAAAAATAAAGATCAAGAAGAGGACAAACAAAAGGATCATGAGATTATCGAAAATTTGAAACAGCATTGTATTACATCCCCTCTTGATAGGTTGAAAAATTTTGTCGAATCGCTTCGTAGAGGATAATCCCCGTACTAATGGCTAAATTGAGGCTTCGCCCCTCTTTGGTCATGGGGATGGTCATACACTGTTTGGGGAAGGATGCCAAAAGCTCTGCGGGGAGTCCTGCGGTTTCGGAACCAAAAAAGAGGTAATCTCCTGCTTGAAAGGTATGGTCAAAATAGGGATTGGTCGTTTTGGTGGTGGCAAAAAAGCAACGGTCACTGGGGGGATTATGGGCAAAAAAGTCGTCCAAATTTTCCCATACGTGAAGATCCAGCTTATGCCAATAATCCAATCCTGCACGGCGTACCGCTTTTTCATCAATATCAAATCCCAAGGGTTTGATCAGATGAAGTGTTGCACCCGTATTGACACACAGCCGTCCGATGGCACCGGTATTGTTGGGGATTTGTGGGGTTACTAAGACAATGTTAACCATGACTTAAAAAATAACCGTTTTGTTAGCATGGATAAAAATACGATCTTCCAATGCCAATTTTAACGCCCGTGAAAGGACGATTTTTTCCACATCCCGCCCTGAGCGTTGCATATCTTCCCAACTGTACGCATGGTCAATATGGATCACGTTTTGGGCGATAATGGGTCCCTCATCAAGATTATTATTGACAAAATGGGCGGTCGCTCCGATGATTTTTACCCCACGCTCGTAGGCTTGTTTATACGGATTCGCACCGATAAAAGCGGGGAGGAAAGAGTGGTGAATGTTGATAATTTTATCGGTGTACGCTTCCACAAAGACGGGGGTCAAAATCCGCATATATTTGGCCAAAACGATGTAATCAATCCGCCCCAGTCCCGCAAGACACTCCAATACACGCGCTTCATGCGCTTCACGACTTAACCCCTCATGGGAAACGGTATAAAAAGGGATACCAAACTTTTCCACTAAAGGTTTAAGAATATCATAATTGGAGACCACCCCCACAATCACCGCATCCAACTCTCCCGCTTCATAACGGATCAATAAATCACCCAACGCATGAGACTCTTTGGTCACCATTAAGACAATCCGTTTTTTTCGGGGGGCAACGATTTCCAAATAGGCATCGGAAGGCAAAACCTCTTTGAGTTCTGCTTTAAGCGACGCTCGATTCGCTTCACCGCTGACCACACTGCGCATAAAAAATTTATTGTGGGTTCGATCGACAAACTCATTGTTGGCTAAAATATTGAGATTTCGATGATACAGGATACTGGAGACTTTATAAACCAGCCCCTTTTCATCGTTGCATTGAATCAAAATTCGGTATTGTTTCGTCACGCTACTCCTTTTTCATAACACCCAAGACGCTGCTCAATCGTAGCCAAAAGATAGGTTAAAAAATGGAGGGTTATCTCCAATTTCGCTTCAAGGTTTACCACCTCAGGGGATTGTAACCCCTCACATAAGACCAAAAGGCGTTCTCTCATCCCCTCCAAAAAAAGGACTTCTTCCCCTTTGGAAGTCACCGTTGTTTCGGGAAAAACCTCCTCTTCGTGGATAGCATTCATGCTCTCTTGCGGTAGTTCAAGCACCTTTTCTTCTTCGATAGCCAAAGGGGAAACCAACTCTTCTTCAATCTCTGCTAACGTGGATAAAATAAGTTCTCTTAGTTCCATAAATCCACCAACCATGCTTCAAATTCCAGCCGTTCTTCAGCGGTCTCCATCCGGATAAAGAGGGTTTTCATCGCCTCATTTGTCCCCTCAAAACGGGGGCGGTCTTCCTTTAGCGTCGAAACCTCCTCGGACGTTACGCTTTCCATTCCACCGCCATTTGGGCAATCATAGAACCCATTTGCGAGGTTGTGCAGATCACTTTGGCATCATACGCTGCCATATCACGGGTACGGTATCCTTGCGCTAGCGCGGCTTTGATCCCCGCATCGATACGATCAGCTGCAGCATTTTCCCCCAACGCATAGCGCAACATCATCGAAGCACTCGCAACGGTCGCGATGGGATTAGCAATCCCCATCCCTGCGATATCGGGAGCCGAACCATGGATCGGCTCATAAACGCCGATTTTTGCCCCTACCGAAGCCGAAGGCAGCAATCCAATGGAGCCTGAGAGCATACTGGCTTCATCGCTGAGGATGTCCCCGAAAATATTCCCCGTTAAAATAACATCAAACTGTTTGGGGTCACGAATGAGCTGCATCGCGGCATTGTCCACGTACATATGGGTCAATGCTACTTCAGGATACTCTTGGGAGACTTCGATTACCACTTCACGCCACAATTGACTCACATCCAACACGTTGGCTTTGTCGACTGAACACACTTTTTTGGAGCGTTCCATCGCGATTTTAAAGGCGACATGGGCAATACGCTCAATCTCAGGACGGGTATAGACCATCGTGTTCCAGCCACGATTTTCATCCCGTCCTTTGGGTTCACCAAAATAGATCCCCCCGATGAGTTCACGCACGACCATCAAATCTACCCCTTTGACAATCTCAGGTTTAAGCGAACTTGCATTGACCATCTCATCATACACATTGGTAGGGCGAAGATTTGCAAACACCCCCAACTCTTTACGAAAGCGCAACAATCCACTCTCAGGGCGTTTTTCTCTGGGGAGCGTATCCCATTTTTCTCCACCGATGGCACCAAAAAGTACCGCATCACTGGCTAAAGAGACATCAATGGTCTCTTGGGGCAAGGGATCACCCACCGCATCGTAGGCACATCCCCCCATCAACACTTCGTGATACGAAAATTCAATCCCCTCACACGCCCCAACCGCATCAAGTACTTTGGTCGCTTCATCGATAATCTCCGGGCCAATCCCATCCCCTTTAATCAGGGCAATGTTGTATTTTTTCATTCGTGTGTCTCTCCTGCGGCAATTTCATTTTGGGCGTAATTCATGAGTCCCCCTGCGGCGATAAGCTCTTGCATAAAGGGGGGGATGGGGATAAAGGAATAGACTTTTCCATTGGTGGTGTTGGTGATGGTTCCCTCAGCCATATTGATACTCACCGATTCACCCTCTTTAATTTCCATACTTTCAGGAAGTTCAAAAATAGGCAATCCCATATTAAAGGCATTGCGATAAAAAATACGGGCAAAGGTAGGGGCGATAATCGCCGCAACACCAGCAGCTTTGAGGGCGATGGGGGCGTGTTCACGGGAAGAACCGCATCCGAAATTTTCATCGGCTACGATAATATCCCCCACTGACATTTTGGTCACAAAGGTGGGATCGGCATCCTCCATCACGTGTTTTGCCAACTCTTGGGGGTTGGAGGTATTCAAATAACGGGCAGCAATAATCAAATCGGTATCAATATCTTTACCGAAATTCCAAACTTTTCCTTCAATTTTTTGCATCAAAGTATCCTATATTCGTGTAAATTTCTAAAGGCGGATTATAGCTAACAACGACTAAAAGCGGTTTGAATTCCCCACGCTACGCTTTGGGTCGAAAAGGTTTGATAACCGTTTCATCACATTCCAAATACGCTCCCCCAATCAAATCAATGCAATAGGGCACCGCAGGAAACACCGCATCCAAACACTCTCGAATCGATTTGGGCTTTCCCGGGAGATTAATGATGAGACTTTTGCCCCGAATCCCCGCCGTTTGTCGCGATAAAATTGCCGTTGGGACGTACTGTAAACTCACCGATCGCATCAACTCCCCAAATCCGGGCATCATTTTTTCACATACCGCTTCGGTGGCTTCAGGGGTCACATCGCGTAATGCGGGACCCGTCCCCCCTGTGGTCACCACCAAACAGCACCCCTCTTCATCACACAGCTCAATCATCGTATCTTCAATCACATCTTGGACATCAGGGATACAACGATACACAATTTCATGCGCTGAGGTTAAATACGCTTTCATCGTCTCCGCAATCGCCACACCCGAAATATCCTCATAAATTCCCGCACTGGCACGATCCGATGCCGTTATTACTCCGATTTTAATCATGGTCATTCTCCTAATAGTTACCTTAATTGTATCGAATCTGCGCTGTATTGGCTTTTTATTTTTTTACTAGAATGAGCTGTATACCGCTACTGTTTCATTAACGCATTTTTCCCATGTATATTCTTTGGCTTTTTCGATCCCATTGATACGTGTTTCTCTCTGCCATTGTGCATCTTCCAATCCTCGTTGTAATTCATTCACAAATGCTTCCTGATCATCTGGATCAATCACCAAAGCAACACCAGCAGCAACTTCAGGCAGACTGGTACCATTTGAGATAATTACAGGTATACCGCACGCCATTGCCTCCACCACAGGAAGCCCAAATCCTTCATAGGCAGAAGGATAAACAAATAATTTTGCATGGGAATAAAATAAAACCAACGCTTCTTCACTCACAAAACCAGGACGAATCACCCATCCATCACGAACGGCGTCCTCAATTTGGCGCATAATCTCCTCTGAATGCCATCCAATTCCACCAATAAGTACCAATGGAAAATTTTCCCGTAATTTTTCAGGAAGCAGTTTATAAGCAAAAAGTAATTTATCAATGTTTTTTCGAGGTTCTATGGTCGCAACACACAGCGAATATCCCTCTGCTTGAATACCATATTTGTGTAAAAAAATCTCATTCACACCGTGACGAGGGATAAATTCAGAGGACACCCCAAGAGGGATCACGGACAATTTACTCTCATTCCATCCAAACATATCCATAATTTCATGTTTTATCGCATGAGAATCGGTAATGATATGATG
This sequence comes from Sulfurospirillum sp., assembly GCA_036171535.1. Classification (GTDB taxonomy): domain Bacteria; phylum Campylobacterota; class Campylobacteria; order Campylobacterales; family Sulfurospirillaceae; genus Sulfurospirillum. The sequence goes on from JAVHRG010000002.1 coordinate 5,904, forward strand.
TGTTTTACGCAGTGTTGCGTCAAAATTTTTTTCAAATTGTTGAACACGCTCTAAGGGGTGTGTTTGAGGATAATGATAGATTGAAAGATCATGAACAGTGATAATGCCACTTTCAGCGCATGGAGGTAAAAAATAGTTGGGTCCATGGATCAAAGAATTTCGACAAACCTCCAAAGCATGCCGCTTTTTTAGATATCGTGACGTCAGACGTAAGGGTTTTGACCATAAAGGAAAGGTTTTAACCGCTTTGCTCATTTGAATAATTTGATATGGATCGCGCACAACTTCGTTACGAACTAACAAGTTACATACGTCAACGGCATCATGTGCGGGAAGACGTGTAGCAAGCTCCCAAGTATAGCGTCCAATACCGGTCAGGGTATGGAGAAGGGGAGATGCTTCTAGGGTGATTTTCATTTCACCCCATTGTAAATATTTTTGAGTGTCTCATGAAAAGGGTGCAAAGAAAGTTTCCCTATAATTTCTTCCAATTTTGTTGAACTTCCTACCAGACGCTTAATCTCATTAGGTCGAACAAACGCAGGATTCACCCCCACGTCAATCTCGTATCCTGCTATCTCATTCATCATTTCAATCACGTCAAGCAACGCGATACCGCGTCCTGTACAAAGATTGACCGTTTCACCCATAGCATTACTCAGCAGAAGTGATCCATACATCGTACAAATATCACGAATATCATTAAATTCCCGTTCAACGTGCAAATTTCCCAACTCAATATGGGATTTTTGTTGTTGGTAGTGAGTCACAATTTTTGGGATAAGAAAGTGACTGTCTTGTCCTATCCCTGTGTAATTAAAAGGGCGTACCACAATGATGGGTAATTTAGCTTTATACATCAGTGCCATTTGTTCCATTGCCAATTTACTGCATCCGTAATGGTTAATGGGGTGAGGGCACATCGATTCATCGAGGACTTCGTGGTTACCTTGATCCCCATAAATGATTCCGCTACTGGCTAAAATCACTTTTTTTGGTTTATGGACTAACGCAGAGAGTGCGTCTAAAAGATTGCACGCACCTGTGACATTGACGTTATAAATCATTGTAGCATTGTTTTCAGCGACAAACGCAATGCCTGCTAAATGGAGTACATAATCGGGTTGAATCTCTTGAATAACACGCATAACAGCCTGATGGTCACATAAATCGCATTGAATATGATTCTCTTGGGTAGGTATACTGGCGGTTAACCCGTAAATCTCATACCCAAGCTCTTTAAAATGGTGCGATAAATGTTTACCGGTAAATCCTGTAATCCCTGTAATAAGGAGGCGGTTAGAAGGAGAAGCCAGTTGCATTACGTCGCATATCCTCTTCTACCATCATGGCACATAACTCTTCAAGGGTTGTTTTAGGTTCCCATCCCAAGACCTCTTTGGCTTTAGCTGGATTACCAATCAATAAATCCACCTCTGCTGGACGATAAAATTTAGGATTAACACGAACAAGTATTTTACCCGTTGCACTATCGGTGGCAATCTCATTTTCTCCACTTCCACTAAATACCAGCTCAATCCCCGCTGCTTTAAACGCCATTGTGACAAAATCACGTACCGTTTCGGTACGGTTAGTCGCCAATACAAACGTATCGGGTTTATCCGCTTGGAGCATTAAATACATTCCTTCTACATACTCTTTGGCAAAGCCCCAGTCCCGTTTGGCATCCATATTCCCCAGCTCTAATACATCAAGCTTACCCAGTTTGATCTTAGCCACACTGTCCGTAATTTTTCGGGTTACAAATTCACGTCCGCGAAGGGGAGATTCATGATTAAATAAGATCCCACTGCATCCAAAAATATTGTAGGACTCACGGTAGTTAATCACCATCCAATGGGCGTAAAGCTTAGCTGCGCCATAAGGGCTTCGTGGATAAAAGGGAGTGCTTTCGATCTGAGGTATTGCTTGTACTTCTCCGAACATCTCCGAAGTTGATGCTTGGTAAAAACGGATTTTAGGGTCAATGATACGAATAGCTTCAAGCAAATGAGCGCATCCCAATCCTGTAATATGGGCTGTTGCCAGTGGTTGTTCGAAAGAAACCCCCACAAAGCTTTGTGCTGCAAGGTTATAAATCTCATCGGGACGAATCTCAGAAACCATACGGATACTATTGGAGGCATCGGTGAGATCGTACTCAATTAAATGAAGATTAGGGTGTTTTTCGATACCCAGTTCTTCAATACGCCAAAAGTTAACCGATGCAGTACGTCGATACGTTCCATAGACTTCATATCCTTTATCCAGCAACAACTCTGCCAAATAGGCACCGTCTTGTCCTGTAATCCCTGTAATAATCGCTTTTTTCTTCATCACTATACCAACTCTCCTAAAATTAATTTTTAATTTCTATCATGACATTATACGGTTTAAACCCAATATTTTCAAACCAATTAACACCTTCCTGAACCATTGTCACTATTAATTTATATTTTCCCTTTTCTTCAGGTGCCACAATATTCACAGATGCTAAAATTTTACCATAAGCAGGAACACCATCATCAGACAAAGGTGTGCGAATTCCATCGAACACAATTATACTATCATTCTCATTAAACCAGTGATACGAAAGATTAAAAGGTCGAAATGGATCACCCCTCCATATTACATTTGTATCATTATAAACTTCTACGTCAATTATTAGTGCTTCTGATGGTTTCATCTTGCTTGGTATCGATACGGGAACCATTCGCCCAGCACCATTAGTGATTTTGCAAATATCCTTTATCTTTGTCAAGATTTGAGTAGAGGGAAGATTCGCGTATCCTCTTCCAACTCTGTCTAATGGATGCGATACTCGAAATTCGCAGAGCGTATCATACCACATGAGCTCATTGCTCGAACCATCCGATAGTTTTTCAGCAAATGCAAACCCTGCCGTATACACTCCTTCAGGTAAATCAGCTACAACATAATGAGTAATCCCATATATACCAGGTGCAACATCTTGCATCACTTGTTTTTGCAGCGTACTATTGACTCCAAAAGCCCATCGTTTTTGTGTATCCAAAATATGAATCCCTGCTTCCAGCTCTGCAATTTCACGATCAAGGGCAAATTCGACTTCAAAACACAAACTTTGACCATGAACTATATCATAGCCCTCTTTTAGAATTGCATGGCGTAGCTGAAATTCTGAAGAGATTACTGCTTTGTTTTGCCCTTTACTATGCTCTGGAGAAATCAAATCTACTATAATTTTTGCTATGGATGCAGCAGTTTCATCTGATATCGTCGAAACACTGGTTTGATAATTGTGATTTGAAGCAGGAAAAACAATATTGAATTTTCTTTTGAGATAATCTGTATGACCTCTAGTGATATTTTTAATCAGTTCTGCTTGTACCTGAGTTAATTGTGTTTTTTGACCTTCTATTGACTCTAATATATTTTGAAATTTTTTCATAAAAGCCAACGATGTCAATTTTTGGCCTGCTACCTGATGAATAATTTTCTCACCGATAATTTTGGCTTCCAAAGAAAGACTGGTATTCTCCTTAGGCGCATTCTCAGAAATCAATTCTATCAACGTAGTATCCAGCTCAAAGAATGATAGAAAATCAGCTACAACATCTCCCTTGAATAACATTTGTCGATCAAATAAACGTACAATGATTTTATCTTTAGAAAAAGTTTTTTCCAAAGCATTTAGCACATGAAATACATTGGCGATAGGAAGAGGCTCCCATGGATCAAAACCCATCTTGACGCGCTGGCTTATTCCACTAATAGCATAACTTTCAGGAGAACGTACATAGATGAAAATTTTACATTCTTCTGCAAACTGTAATGCGAATTCATATAAATTCTCGATAGCCTTTTGATCAAGAAAACTAAAATTTTCATTAGAAAATATTAAATATTTCCCTTCTTTTCTATTAATTTCATCGCAAAGGTTATTTAAATACTCAGTATCACGTTTTTGAATCCAGTGAATGTCAGTGTAACCATATACGACATTCGCAATCTCATTTTCCGGATGAACACTTACACATGAAGCAAGTTCATTATGCCACACACCACTTGGATAATAAACCCCATTTGCTTCAAGTAAATCACGGTACATGTTGCACGCAGCTTGAATTGATGATGAACCTGTTTTGTCGGCCCCAAAGTGTATTACAGCCGTCTGAAATTTTTTTGCAGACATTTCTTACTCCCTCGCTAATGGATGCATAGCATTCAAATGGACCTATTTATTAATTTGTTTAAGGTTTTAGACTCTATCGATTATTCAGATAGTTCTTCTACAATAAAGTGTTTTACAAGCGCTTCGTGGATGATCGTGTATGTTTTGTCATAGCTGAATGTTCCAGCACGTTCTTTTGCTTTTTCACATACACGTGATATATGTCCATTCATGTCATCTTTGATGAACTCTGCAAAAGCTTTCTCAAATGAAGAAAGAGAATAAGGGTCAAAATAATACCCAGTATCTCCCAATACTTCAGGAATTGAAGTTGAACAACTAGCAATTACTGGAACACCCAATTCCATTGCTTCCAAAACTGGTAAACCGAAACCTTCAAAAAGAGATGGATAAAAGACTGCTTTAGCACCAACTAACAAAGTCGCTTTTTGTGCTTCATCTACATAACCATAGTGAACAATACGACCTGTATTATATTCATTGTTCAGGTCATGCTCAACTATATAATCTTCAAATGATTTTCCCCATCCTTGTCTACCTGCAAAAACAAAACGGTATTTTTCTAATATTTTTTTATTTTCTGAAAGCCAAGCCAAAATAATACCAATATTTTTACGTGGTTCAATGGTTCCAAGAGTCAAAAAATAAGGTTCAATTTCTCGATTTGCTATTAAATACCTTGCCTTATCTGCCATGCTAGTATCAACATTATTCCCCAACAAAGAAACAACTACTTTGTTTTCTGAAACATTGAAGATCCATCTTAAATCTTTTGCAGTTGATTCAGATATACAGAAAAAAAGTTCTGTGCTATTAATTTGTTCAGCTAAATTCTCAGAATGAAATGCAACAGTCTCTTTCGTATGACATTCAGTCGTTAATAAAAATGAAAAATCATAAAATAGATAAGCGTCTTTAAAAAAAACTTTCCTATTCGGCTTACGGTGCAAAAAGAGTCCAAAAGTTTTTCTGCCATTGATGTTGCCATACTTATCAGTATTGATCTCTTTTACACCACTATTTTCATTAAATGATTCCTGTAAATATTGACCAGAACGGTCGTTAATACATTTTTCAATAATATTCATATCAATTTTTTTCCAAAATACTGAAAAAATAATCTCAAACTGACTTGTTTTATCATTTAAAAATCGCTGAGTTAACTCATATACAACGTTAGCTATACCTGTGTATTGTATTTCCCAAAGGGGGCTAACATCTACATATAAAAAAGGTTTTTCAATGGACATTTTTATTTCCTTAATAATTATTAATATTTTCTACAAATGCTTGCTTACTGTATTTCTTTTCAACAGTTTTTTTAGCATTATGACGCAAAGAACTACGTTCTTGATTACTCAAAGATGCTGCACGTAAGATTGATTCTGTCACTGATTCCAATTCAGGTGGAAAGTGAGTTGTAGGTAAAAAATGATGTAATGCATGATATGCACCATCTGTAGCTTTTTTAGAATATTTTAAAACTATTGCATTAGTCTCGTTAATATAATCAGCCATTGCCGTAGCATTAGTAGAAATAGGAATAAGCCCTTCAGCCATAGCTTCAATTAAAGGTAAATTCAAGCCTTCAGTGGAAGATGTACATATATAATATTCTGAAGATCTTAATAACAGTTTCATTTGTGTATCAGTCAAACTTAAACCTAAGAATACTATACGATCTTCCACACCTTTAATATCATAATGATCGCTCAAGATTGTTTGAATATAACCTAATGTTGTTGCAATATTATCAATTACGAGTTTTACAATCAATACAATATTACTGTTAATTTCAAGTGCTTTTAAAAAAGCATTTATCATTATTTTAATTTGTTTTCGTTTATCATATGGATTTAAAATAGTGATTAGTTTTGTACTATCTTGAAATTTATTTAAAAAGCTTCTCAGCGGAATCACATCATCCATTTCTGGTCTTCTTGTCGTATTAAGTGATAATATAGGAATATTATCAATTTCCTCTTCTTTATCAAATATATCTTTTAAAACAGGAGGAGGCATTGTAATAGCTTGAGTTAAACCATATGCATGCAAATTATTTCTTGTAAAATCCGACCAGCACCATATTTCATCAGCATGTTTTAAAACAGCTATATGATTATTAAATGGATTGTCATCATAAGCCATTTCACTAAACTCTGGAAACTCCCATCCGCTGATAAATATATTTTTCATCCCATAAAAAGAACGTAAATGTTCGATGGGCTTAACAGCCATATGAATATCTGTTTCTCTAATACCAAAAACTTTATGTGCAATAGTATCTTGATAAATTTCAGGTCTAGCAAGAGGGATAACGTCGATTCCTGCAGCTTCAAATCCAAGCTTATAAAGATTAGCTACAATCTTCCATGAATAGTGTGCCTGTCCATACATTAATTGATTTTCTGCTTTAAAATTAGGTAGCTTTTCCTCATCTATAGCACTACTAATAAATACTCTATTACTCATTTTATTTCTCCTGCAATCGCCAATAAATCTTCAACATTCAAAGAGTCAGAAGCTTTACCAATATTTGACTGCTGATTTATCTTTGAGACAATAGTTAAAGCAATATTTTTAATCAGACCCAATTCTGCTTCAATTTTTTCAAACTGTTGTGAAATATTAATTGTCTGTATGGCTATTTGGCTTTCTAGTCGATTGACCTGCAAATATATGTCATCATTCTTCTGAAACAATACTCCGATAATCGGCATTTTTTTCCGGCGATATTGTGTAAACGCCTGCTTGAGTCCTGCAACTTGCCAATCATGTTTTTTCCCCTCTGATGAGGATACCATTTGCTTGAGAATAGCGATTTTCGCGTGACCTGCACGCAGACGACCAAGATAGTACCGCATCCCCTCAGGATCGGGAATACGCCCAAGCAGGGTGATGTAAGCGCAGTGAACGAAATCGGCATCATGATAAGCGAGTAGCTCATCAAGCGATGAAACGGCAACGATAGGTGTTATAGAGGGCATAGGTATCTCCTGTATAGGTTGAAGTAGGGATGGCGTAACATTCTCAAAAGAAGAAAGGGGTAGTTTTCCTATCCCCATTGTAGCCTTTGATGGGATAAAAATTTCATAAATACCTCGTAATGGAGCCGTAAGACGGTAGGTAAAACTCCTTTTTAAGTTTTCAAGCTCCGTAACGACATCGATTAGCATCTGCTGATGATTAGCCAATTCATTACGCAATTGTGATTCTAACTGCTGTCCAGCATTTAATAAATGGGTTAAATCACTGTTTTTTAAGTCTATGTTATGCTTCTCTTCTAAGACTTTTTCGAGCTTATGGGAAA
>JAVHRG010000002.1:13487-28082 GCA_036171535.1 Sulfurospirillum sp.
TTCGGCTAGCACGTGTTTTTCATCTAACACTTGTTTTAATTCAATTCTAAACTCTTTTTCACGCTCTACCAAGGTAAGAAGATGATTTTTTGAACTTTCACGATTTTTTAAGTCTATGTTATGCTTCTCTTCTAAGACTTTTTCGAGCTTATGGGAAAAATTTTCGGCTAGCACGTGTTTTTCATCTAACACTTGTTTTAATTCAATTCTAAACTCTCTTTCACGCTCTACCAAGGTAAGAAGATGATTTTTTGAACTTTCACGATGATTTATATCCATTTGATTCATTAAATCTCGTAAAGAATATTCTTTTGTTAGAAATTCTTTCTCTTTTTTTGTTAAAAGTAAAAGATATTTTTGGGTTTCATTTTTTACGGTATTCAGCTGTAATAGTAACTCTTTTTCTCTCTCCTCTAATCTAAAAAGACGTTTTTCGGCGAGATTAGTTTGTGTTTTAAGTTCAATAGAGATACGTTCTACCTGATTTTCTAATTCTTGTTCACGCTCTTTTTTAGTAGTTAATTCCGCTTGCACTGTATTAAATACAGTTTTTTGAGATTCTAATGACCCCACTAAAGAGACAACTTCACCTTCTAAAGAGAGAAGCTTTTCGGATAATTTCAACTCCTTTCCTGAAAACAATTGATTCAATATCTGTATTTGCTCTAAATTATCAACACCCATTAGTTTGCTCCCCAAAAAAGTATTTCTTCTGAATTCGATACTATTTCTTTAGTTTCTACTATCTCAGCAAAAAAATCAACAAGTCCAAAACTTAATATCCTGCCATCTACACTCCCATGATTTAACGGAGAATCTTCATGGGTACATTCAAATATTATATCGCTATTAACATCATCATAGATAAAATTCAACTCAATCCCATTTACCCTCTCTTGATTTGGACGAAATAACACATAAGTAACTTGATTGTGACCAAAATTCACTTTTACCACAGGTGAATATTGTGCTAAAGGAGTAAATATTTGCATTGAAAACTTTACTTGCACATAAACAGGAGCTTCTAAAATCTCTTTTGTATCAATCTTTAACTTAGATTTTTTACCTGAACTCCACATTCCCCAAGCTTCTTTAGTGTGAAATCCTTTTAAATAAGAACATAGCAAAATTTCTGAATCATATAACAAATTAGGCGTAAGTTTGATATGACTAAAAGAATAACGCATCAACTCTTTTTTTAGATTTTTTTGATCATTAGCTTGACGCTGTATTTTTTGTTTTAAATACTTTTTTTCTACACTTTGGTTCTCTTTTAGATTAATAATACCTACATTACCTATACAAAGATAATCTAATCCTGATTCAAAAAATCCTTTAATAGCATCTTCAGCACTGCAGACAATTGGCTCTTCGTGAACATTAAAAGAGGTATTGACTAAACATAAATGACCAGTAATTGATTTGTATTCAGAAAGTATCTCATGCAACAACGGATTTACCTCATGATAAACTATCTGAGGGCGTGCAGTATTATCACAGTGTACTACTGCTGGAGAATCCTGATGAATAAGCGGCGTACAATCAACTGTAACTGTCATGAACTCACATGCATGTTTAATATTCTCAATATTTTCAAAACATAAATCAGCATCTTCAGCTCGAACAACAGGGGCAAACGGCATAAACTCGGTGCGGCTAAGACGATCATTCAATTTTTTATTAATTTGAGAATCATTTGCCGGAGCCAAAATAGAACGATTACCTAACGCTCTCGGGCCAAATTCGCATTCATTTTGATAAAGTGCAACTACATATCCTTCTGACAATTGCATAGCTACTTGTTTTGCCGGTGTTTCTGTCTTAATATATCGAATTTTTTTTGCTTCTAATATATTCCGTATTTCGTTTTGCTCTGTTTTTGGTCCAAAATAAACATTCCTAATAGGAATTTGTTTAAATAGTTTTTTATTTTGGAACAAAGTATACCAAGCAGCCCCTAATGCTGTACCATCATCTGACATTGCCGGTGCCACAAAAAGCTGTTTAAATCCTAATTGTGCAATTTTTTGATTTATTTTGACATTAGCAAATAACCCACCTGCAAGACAAATTTTGTCGTATACCCATCCATTTGATCGTGCATTTTTTAAGATTTCTATAATATGTTCTTCTGCTAATTCCTGAACACTAGATGCTAATGTTTCATCAGAAAATTCTTTACATTCCTCCCGCAATAAAGCAGCTTTATCCGGATCAACAATCAGTTGAGGAACTTCTTCTCCTCCATATATATTAATCCACTTTAATAAACCAGTTAAATTCTCTGGATTACTTGACCATGAAAGTAAAAGTTGCTTACATTCCATGGAAGGAGTACCAAGTGCTGCCAGCCCTGTAATCTTACCTTCATGTTTTAATGGAGAAAAACCTAAAATTGCAGTTACAGCAGTATATATTTGTGTAATATTTGCATATATATGTGCATGAAATGTATCAAATGGAATTATTCCTTTTTTTATAGAACCTTCGTAAATACCGCCAAAGTAATGTTCATTGCACATCCCTCCATCATAAACTAAACATAAAGCTTTATCAAAGCCACTCGCCCAAAATCCCGATGCGGCATGACTTATATGATGTGGCACAAACCGAATAGGCACTGGTATAGTTTGCAAAAACTGATGAAATTTCTTGCCATGTTCTACATTATAATTTAATTGCTTTAGCAGTTTTAAAGGGTGTACTTTACTCAAATCCAACATAGCACTATTATGCGCATCTTCATCAACAGATAATGAAACAAATGAAATTTTTTCCCAAGGTATATCATGGATAAATTTTAAAGGAAATCTTCCATCTTGTTTAATCCTTGTTATTCTTTCTAATGAATAACAAACAATTGGTTTTCCATCAGGGTCTATTAAAGCAATAGATGAATCATGCATACCACTATAATTTATTCCTAATACACTATTTTCAGGAATATTGTTTGTATTAAGCAACATTTAAGATCCTCAACATAATTTTAGAGCTTTCATCCCATCTAAATGGATTTAATTCATATGTTTCTTGTGAAATTTCTTCATTTGTTTGTAACCAATTCTTAAGTACTATAGGTAAAGCTGTATTAAAAAAAGTAGCTTTATGGTATTTTTCTAGAATTTCATTAAATATCTGCAAATTGCGAACAAGTATTTTTTTATTATAAAACATAGCTTCCACCAATGGCAGTCCAAACCCCTCTCCATACGATGCCATCAATATACCAAATGATTCTATATAAAGTTTTTCCAGTACTTCATCACTCACATCACTGAGCCAAAAAAGCTTTTTTCCGACTTGTTTGTGTGTCAAAAGTCTCTCCTGTAGTTTGATCGTTTTCCACCCTTTTTTTCCGACTATGACCAACGAAGTTTGGTCATAGTTCTCCCATAAAACTTCCATAGCATCGAGTGCATCCGAGTACCCTTTGCGTGGTTCGATCGTCCCGACCATGAGGATAAATTTTTGATTTTTTAATCGCTCTATCAATGCTGTCGTCTCGGTGTCTGCACCACGGCTCGGTAGACTCCAAACAATGTCTGACCCCATAGGTATGGTTGCGATACGAGGAGTATGAGTACTAAATCCTTCGGACATTAGCCACTCTCTCATCTCATTTTTTACCGATTTAGATATACAAATCAGCTGATCACTATAAATAGAAATTGTTCGTAGCCATCGACGAAAATTTTTGACCGATCGGGAAGTAAACCATTGTGGATGGAGGTGTGGAAGTAAATCATAAACAAGTGTATAAATTTTTACACCATTTTTTTTCCAATCTAGAAGTTGCGCTTTGTGTAATGGTAAAAGATGCACCACAAAATCCAACGCGAAAAAAATATCTTTCTTTCCCACCACCACATCCCCGCTTGGAATATCGTATTGTGAAGAAAATTTTTCTACAAAAGTGTGATGAGCATACTTATAACCATCCTGATGAGTACAAAAAATAGGCAAAACCTTATACCCTATGGGTGGATGAGAGAATAATTGGAGTAATAAAGATCGTACCACCCTTTGGATACCAGTATGAGCATCTTTATCAATAATAATTGATACATCAACAAGAAGTTGTTTGAATTCACCTGAAATTGTATGTTGTGAACGATTTTTTCGTACTTCTTTTAACACCATCATTCGACGCGAAGGTAACGAACGAATATTTAAAGGTGCAATCATTTTAGCAATCACCCTACAATCCCTCATACATTGCAATCGCTTCATCAACGGAATCAAAAATAATGAGCTTACCTTTTTCCAAAACAGCCGCATGATCACAATGCGCTCGGATCAAATCGACTTGATGGGCGACAATGATCATCGCACGATCACCCCGTTTATCAAAAAGTTCAACATTACACTTCTGATGAAAACGGTGATCCCCCACCGACATCCCCTCATCGATCAAAAAGCAATCAAACTCGACCGACATCGAAATCGCAAAGGCTAAACGGGAAGCCATCCCTGAGGAGTAACTTTTGACTGGTTCATTCAGATAGTCCCCAAGCTCAGCAAAATCTTCAACAAGCTTCAATGTTTTATGAAAATCAACTCCGTAAATACGGGAAATAAGCTTCACATTATCCCGTCCCGTTAAACTTCCTTGAAAAGCACCCCCAAAAGCCAATGGCCACGAAATGGACATATCGCTCGTAACACTCCCCGATTGGGGAAGATCTGAACCACTGATAATGCGGATAAGGGTTGATTTTCCTGCACCATTACGCCCTAAAACTCCCCACTTCTCCCCTCTCTCTATGCGAAAGTTGACATTATCAAGGATTGAACGATCCGATTTTCCATGATGGATAGGATACGATTTACAAATATTTTTTAATTCTAGCATTTACTGTAATCCATCATATACTTTGCACCCGTTTAATCGCGATATTGGTCAATGCAAAAGCAAACAAAGTGATCACTAGGTTAGCAATAACGGTGTAGACGGGAAAATAATAGGTCTCCATACGATGACCATAATACCCCGCATGAAACCACTCAACGCAATCAACTAAAGGGAAGAGTAATAAATAATCTCGATACGGTTGAGGAACCAAATGAGCAGCCAAAAATACCCCTGAAAAAGGGAGCATTAAATACAAAATAATATGCGAAACACGCTCAATCGCATCACTTAACTCCGCTAATGCTGCCATAATTAACACAAAGGCAAACGAAAACCAAATCACCATCAATCCACCAATAATCATCGTAAAAAGATCATCCGGCCACTGACAAATGCCAAGGGTTACAAAAATAAGATAAAGAAAGAAAAAAGCAGCTATAGCACTGGAAAATTCTAAAATAACCCGTGAATAAATAATATCTATCGGGAGAACAGGACGATGATGCAAAAGGGCTTTATTGACTTCAACCGCTTTGGTGACGCGTCCTGTTCCATTACGCCAGAGTAACAATGTCGGATAACTAACGGCTAAATATTCCGCAACTGAATGACCGGCTTCTCCCGAATGTAGTTGGGAAAAAATGCTCATAACTCCTACAATAAACATAGCAGGTTCAGCAATAATCCAAAGAATACCTAACCCCTCACGACCGTAGCGGGTAATCATCTCACGTAATATTAATGCCCAAACAACCCGCTTTTGGATCCGAAATTGGTCGAAAAAACTCATTTGATCCTTAGCGATCATAATGTTCACGTACTCCCGCATTCAAAATACTTAAAATTCCCCAAAGCATAAGCCCTAACATGAAAATAGCCGCAATTGAACGTATTTTTCGTGGCTCTAAGGGATAATCAGGTTCGTTGGGTTGACTGATACGCTCCAAATAAACGTGCTTACGAAGCGCTTCATTGCGGGCTTGTTCCAACGAAGCAAAGGCTATGGCGAGTTGTTTTCCTGCAAAATCGCGTTCGAGCATCAATCGTTCATATTCTGAGGTTTTATGGGCAAAGGAGACATCCCCTTCGGTTACCTTGGACGATTCTGCTGCTATTTGCGACGTTAGATTCGTAATTTTATTTTGTAATAACGCAATTTGGGGATTTTCAGGAGAGAGACTCATCAATTGCGCTAACTGTGCTTTGGTCGCGATAAGCTCACTTTGCATTTTACTCACCAACTCAAGCTGTAGGGCAGATTGTTTTTCAGGATCAAATACCGATTTTTTTTCTCGATAATTGGAAACGGCCAAAGAAGCAGCTTTAGCACGAATCATGGCACGGGCTACCTCATTTTCAGCAAAACCAATCATATCTTTCCGTGAACGTTCATTAAGACGATTCACCAATTGCTCACTTAGGAGAAGAAGATGTTCATTCATCGCTTTGGCATCTTTAGCATTAAACGCCTGAACATCCAACGTCACAACAGGAGAGGCAGTATCCACCGTTACCATGGTATGCTCTTGATAGTATTTAAATAACCATTCAAAGCTATCGTTAATCCCAAAACCATTAAAACGGTTAAAGTGATCAATCGTATCTGAAGTATATTTTTGACGATAGTGAAGTGTCCTATCCAATGAGTACAACGCATCCCGTGAGAGAATAAAATCTTTAACGGTATTGGCATCGCTATCGCCAGAACTCGAAACGCCAGCACTTTGTAACATGGCACCAATGCCACTCATACTGGGCTTATCAGGTGCACGCACCACAAATTGCGATTCACTGATATAAACATCAGAAGCAATCACTCCATAATAAAAAGAAGCAATCAAAGTAGGGATAACTACCGTAGCAGTAAAAAGGCGATGACGCTTAAACCAGTTGTATGTGAGTGCCAAAACAGTTTCCTTATTCGTTTGAGTTTACTACATTGAGATGATACAAGTAGCAAAAATTTATAAGTTTTATCAAACTTTTAAAGCGTGCATTGTAACATTCCTGCCCTTAAATTATTAATGCTTTTTTTCTGCTACCACTTTAAACCTGAGAAAGTTCCAATTCCCTCTAATCTACGGTAAAAATTTCCATTAATCTGCTTATCATTAATAATATAGCCCCTAAAAATTTTAAATAGTTCCTTATCCATTGCATAGAAAGGAGCTTCATCCCAAAAAGTATCCAGTGATCCTTGGTAGGTTAATCCCTCCATGTCGTAAATAGCCGTTCCGCACACCTTAAGGGGGACATGATGATGCAGTGCTGAAAGTCCAACCGTTGAATTAATCACAACAACCCCCAATGCATGATCCAATAAGGCAGGTAAATGTTGATCATGAATATACCAACAGCGTTGCATTATTCCATACTGAAACGCCACTTTGGTAATCACCGTTTTATAATTATGGTATCCACGATCAAGCGGATGGTGCTTAATCACCAATATCCTCTCGTTGGATGCCTTTTCTGCAAAGGAAGCAATAACACTGTGGATAAAATCCTCTACCGAGTGATACGGAGAGTGTGCGCACACTTGCGCATCGGTAGAAATTTGAAGCGGGACTAAAAAATAATTTTTTGACTCTTGCGTGATTAAGGTCTGTTCTCGTGTTCGTTCTGCTACTTTATACCACTGTTTACGCCAAAAAGATCGAATCCAGTACATTATCTCCCATGGATTCAGGGGACGATGGTGACGATAAAAACGAAACATAGGGAACAACAATGCACTAAAAAAATAGTACAAAAATGCCCACCATGCCATAGCGTAAAAACTATTGCCGACAGAAATCGTGGGAGAAATAGTCACCTTATCGTCATTCAACTGATCATAAAACGCACGATTGCGAGGCAGCAAGGAGAATCCATTGACCCCAAAACGTTCAAAAGTAATGTAATCAGGGCGGACATAGCCTTCTTCAAAGACCCCAATTTCTATCCCCTGAGCATGGGCAAGTGTATGGGCAATCCGATGGTATTCCCGACAATCTCCAAACAAAAGAAGTCGATCTATTTTTTGATTTTTTATAAAAGAAGCAAAAAAAACACCCCATTCTTCTGGCTTACCGGTAAAATTGATTGCCCCTTTGTCAGAGAAAAACCAATCGCCTCCATTGAGGTTAATTTTACTCACTTCTGCCCCCACTTTTTCTAAATCTTTCCCAAGACGTTTAAAAAAAGGGCCCACAGGACCTTGCAGCATAAGTACTTTTTTATCTTTAAATGACGCTATTCCATATGAGACCATTGATTATTTTTGTGTCTTTCCAATGGTTTGTTGATGCAATCCCCGATCTAACATCAAATCAATAAGGGCTTGCTCCCGTCTATTGGCACGCATACAATGATCCTGTTGAAAATAATTGGTAATTTTAATCACCCATGGTGCCCACCATCTGGATTCCCGTTCTCTCCACGCATGCGAGGATATTGATTCCCACGCGTAACCATTCAAAACTGCTGCATTAACAAAATGATCCAATGCTCGAACTCCTGCTCTAGCACGAGAGGGATGACCAAAAAAACCCGCATAACAGATAATCAAATACCCTATAATCGCCAAGGGAACCACCGCACACATGAGCAAAAATCCCGCTAATCGTTCTTTCATCGTCCCTCTCGTTGCGTTAATACAATGTGCATCCCATTAGCCGAACGAACGGTCAATCGTCCCACGACATCAGGGACAAAATTGTCTTCTAGCGTAATGGTAAAATCTCGAATGATCGTTGCCAAAATAAGTACCGCTTCTTGCATCGCAAAAGAAGCCCCAATACAAATACGTGGTCCCATCCCAAAAGGGAGATAGGTATCTTTATGAATGGAAGAAGGATCATTAAAACGATCAGGGTTAAAGCCATTGGGATTGTCCCAAAAATCGGGATGACGATGAATGAGCCACGGAGCCACCACTACCGAAGCACCCTTAGCTATTGTTTTATCCCGCATTTTCGTCTCATCCTTACTTTCACGCGCAAAAAATCCTACAGGGGGATACAAACGAAGGGTCTCTTTAAAGATATTGGTGATCAAGGCCATTTGCTTAATATGGAAAGGATCAAACTCCCCCTCACCCACAATACTCATCACCTCCTGATACGCCCGCTCTTGAATTTCAGGGTATAACGCCAATAAATACATACTCCACGTTAAAGCACTCGCTGAAGTCTCATGACCTGCCAAAAACAACATAGCAACCTGATCAAGAATCTCTTCAAACGAAAATCTCGCACCCGTATCCGCATCCACGACAAGCAATAAGGAAGCAAGAATATCTTTTTCCTCTCCCATTGTATGCGAAGTGACTGCATCGTAGCGTGGACGGATAATATCCGCCAAAACATCCCGCACTAAATTACCCGCTTTAATCCGTTTACGTTCACCACTCAAAAACCATAACCAACGGGGAATTTTAAACATGGTACGCATCGCGGTTCGTGCGGTCTCTTCTTGAAACATCACAAACGCTTCAATAATTTGAATCGCTGCATGACGATCAAGGCGTGAGGAGAGTATGGTACGGAAAATAATATCCGCAGTCACGTAGGTCATTTCAGGGTCAATATCAAGGTGATGCTCTTTTCCCTGTCCATTAAGACGTACCCGTAACTCTTTAACAGCATCATTCATCAATCCAAAAACATGAGAAATACGGGTCATTTCAAAAGAGGGGTTAAGCATTTCTCGCTGTTTTTTCCATTGTTCCCCATTGGTCGTAAAAATACTCTCCCCCAACAAGGGTTCAAGAAGATGTTCTAAAAGCTGATTTTTGGGGAATGCTTTGACCTCCTCAACCATCACCCTATGGATTAATTCAGGTTGATTCACCACGTGCAAGTCCAATCCAGGCATCTTGACCCGCCCCATTTTCATCGTGTAACTGCGTTCGTACAATCCATCCAACCACGATCGACGTTTTTTAAAAAACGTAAAAAAAAGAGACGCTTTATTTTTAAGCGGTGGGGGGAAAAAAGGTTGGTGAAAAGGGCATGAGGACATGAGCGACTCCTTTGGGGTTAAAAAAGTTTTCGGATAGAATTAGCACTCGCCGTCAAAGCATAATAATCATATTCTCCACTCTTTTGGGTCGACATAAGGTAGAGAAAATGGGTGGTATACCAATCCCGTCGGAGCTTTTTATACGTTATTGTAGTAAAAAGTGTATGAAAGCGTGGTGAAAGATAGCGGGGAAATGACCGTTTTATCACCAAATTTTCCTCAAGCGGGATAAAATCGTATAAAGGGAAGCACGCTCCATCAATGGGAGACGTATAATCAAGCCATATAAGGTTTTTTTGCTTGCCCAGTTTGACCAATTCTTCTCGATAGTGATGCGCATTGGGTTGAAAACTCACCAAGGGGATACACTCACCCAATGTGACCATCCCAAATTTATCCCAATGGTCGCTTTTTTCCAACGCTCGCGCAACCACACTGATGGCTACAATCGTCCCAACGCTGTGCGAAACCAGTAAAACTTCCTCCACATCATCTGAGTGATTCATAGTCGTTGCCAGCTCGTGCGCAAAACTATCAATTCGCGCTTCCAATACTCCAATCTCCCCTTTTCCCCAGCGAACACTAAAAGCATAAATACGCAATAACCAAAAAACCCCTAAAAGATTTCCCAATTTTTCAAGACCAATAACCACTCCAAAAGCAACCAAACTTCCCACTAAAAGTCCTAATAGCCCCCCTAGTAAAACAACGATTAGCGCACCTATATAGACAGACAATGCCAAAGAACTTAAAAGATAAACAACAGGGTAAAACGCAGCCAACATCTGTTTGGGGGAAGCTTTTGCAAAAGAAAAAACCAGTCCATTAAAAATATACGCTTTGATACAATAAAACAAATCTTTATAATAGTGTATCAGACTGGATGACCATTGATCTCGGACTATATCATCCCAACTCAAAAAATTATAGGTGGTATGCACCTTATGACCATGGTCATCCGCCTCAATTTCCCATTGGTAGAGATGATTATGGACTTTTTTACGTGAAGAGACGCTCCCACTCATACCATTAATAGCACTTTGTTTGGTGAAATGTTCTTTGTACATACTATGGTAGTGACGCACTCCACGTGGGTCAAATCCTCCGATGTAATAGACAATCCGTTTTTTGATTTTTTCGTTCATCCTATCCCTTTAGCATAACGGAGCAGTCGTTGTGATTTTCGACTGATTTCATTGCGAATTTTAATCCATACCGATTTTTGATACGTAAGCCGTTGCCCTTCCAACGCTTCTAAAAGGTCCTCTATCTCGCACCGTTTCAATGTTTGCGGATGAATATAGCGTGGATACACCACTAACGTCCCCGCAACCAATTCATCAATCGTTAATCGACGCGTTCGTCGTTGAGATGGTTGATGATCTTCACTTAATCCCCATCCTGCATAAAAAGGGAGACCGTAGGTGACCACCTTAATCCCCCGCATCAACCCCTCAAATCCTACCAAAGAGGTCATGGTATGAATCTCATCCGCATAGCCAAGAACGCTGTCAATACTCACTTCAGTCACAATTTGGTCACAATACGCAAGGGCATCGTCTGTTTTTACCTTCCCAATACGGTTGCCGCTTAACACATCAGGGTGAGGCTTATAGATAATGTACCCCTGTGGACGATGAAAACGAACCTGACGTAATAGTTCCAAATTACTCATCCCCTTAGCGCCATACGCGATGGAAGCATCATCTTCCACCTGACCGGGGACAACAATAATGGATTTAGTGGAAGAAAAAGGGGGCAAGGGGGCATCATACACATTGTATTTAGAGAGTTTTTTGTCCACTAAATAGCGTTTAAGGGTTTGCGCTCGCTGAAGAAGTGCCTCCTCAAAAAAGGTCGTTTCAAGGATAACTTCCAAATCACTGGCGTGCGTTGGGTCAAAATAGATACCTCTACTATCCATAACCAGTGAGTAAGGTTGGGTCAAATCCGATCCCAATCCTACCGAACGGATAAACCCATCTTCAACCCTCAATAGAGAATTTCCATGGAGATGGGCATACGTTTCAACCGCTTCAAATCCTCTTCGTCCCCAAATGTAAATTGCATCGCTTGGGGTCAATCC
Organism: Sulfurospirillum sp.; assembly: GCA_036171535.1. Lineage (GTDB taxonomy): Bacteria > Campylobacterota > Campylobacteria > Campylobacterales > Sulfurospirillaceae > Sulfurospirillum. Next base: position 25,430 of record JAVHRG010000002.1, read on the forward strand.
TTGCGCAAGCGCTTTTTCCAAATGCCCTTTACCTAAAAGTGGGTTGATAAAAATGGGTTTTTGATCAAAAAAAGGGGCCATAAATCGATGTTTCCATCGTGAAAATCCAAAAAAATAGTTCATCTAAATCTTCACCCGATCTTCTAGTGCTTTGGACAACGAGAGAATATCGACGTTTTCCAAACTCACCCCCGTAGGCACCCCTTGGGCGATACGGCTAAAATTCACTTCGCACCCTTTGAGCTGATCTTCCACATAAAGGATAATCCCTTGATTGGCGATGGAGGGGGTTAGGGCAAAAATGACCTCTTTTACCCCGCTGTTGACAATGGCTTTGAGATGATCCATATCCAGCTCTTCAAGGGTATTTAGGACAAAATAACGCCCCTCAAAGAGACCATTTTCTTCAAACATCAAAATCTCTTTGGCATTTTCGACAATGCATAACATTTCTTGATTGCGATGGTCATCACTGCAAATGGCACACAATTCATCTTCACTTAATCCGCCACACGAGCGACATTTTTTGAGATTTCGTACCGCATTTTCGATAGCGTGCGCCAATTTTAAGGCACCAAAACGGTCATTCATCACCAAATGGTATGCCAATCGGGTGGCTGATTTATGACCGATAGTCGGTAATAGCTGAAGTGCATCGACAAGATGATTAAATTTTTCTAGGGAACGTTTCATAATCGCATTGTAGCAAAATATCTTTAGTCTTGGTGGCTCAACTAAGCTATGGTATAATTGCGCAAAAATTTTTGGAGACTATGGATGGAAAATTTAAGTTATTATGAAATTTTAGAGGTGAGCAAAAACGCCAGTGGGGATGAGATCAAAAAAGCGTACCGTAAAATGGCAAAGCTGTATCACCCCGATCGTAACCCCGATGATGAGAGTGCCGAACACAAATTTAAACTCTGCAATGAAGCGTATCAAGTCCTTAGTGATGAGCAACAACGCTCGGTGTATGACCGTTATGGCAAAGAGGGGCTTCAAGGGGGAGGCGCGCGCCGTAGCAGCGGAGGTTTTGATGATTTGGGCAGTATCTTTGAAGAGATGTTTAATGGCTTTTCAGGAGGGACGCGTACCAACAGTAAAACACGCGCGCCGGGGGATCGTTTTCCGTTGGACATGATCGTAGAGATGCGCATTAGTTTTAAAGAAGCGGTTTTTGGGTGTGATAAAGAAGTCACATTTGATGTCAAAACTTCGTGTAAATCGTGCAAAGGGACAGGGGCAAAAGAGGCCACACTCTCCCATTGTTCGCAATGTGGCGGTAAGGGTCAAGTCTATGTCCGTCAAGGGTTTATGACCTTCTCCCAAAGCTGTCCTGTGTGTCACGGTGAGGGGAGCATCGCCAAAGATAAATGTCCCGATTGTAAAGGGAAAAGTTATACCCAAGAGCAAGAGAAAGTGACCGTCAAAGTCCCCGCAGGGATTGACACCGGCAACCGTTTGCGTGTTTCAGGTCGAGGGAATAAAGGGAAAAGTGGCGTTCGCGGCGATTTGTACGTCACCTTTGAAGTCGAAGAAGACAGCCACTTTATCCGTAATGGGAATGATGTCTATCTCGAAGTCCCCGTGTTCTTCACCCAAGCGGTCTTAGGGGAAAACATCACCATCCCAGCACTCAAAGGGGAAGTGACCCTAGAACTCGAAACAGGAACCAAAGACAAACAACAATACCGCTTCCGTGGCGAGGGGATCAATGACGTGCATGGTCGTGGCAAAGGGGATATGGTTGCCCAAATTACCCTCACCTACCCCAATCGTCTCACGGTTGAACAAGAGCAACTTTTACAAAAATTGCAAGAGAGTTTTGGCATCGAATCCAAACCCCATGAATCGATGTTTGAATCAACATTTGAAAAAATCAAAGGGTGGTTTAAATAACATCGCCATCCCCTCAGCCTGAACATGATCCGCGTCATTCCTGCGAAGGCGGGAATCCAGTCATTGTGGACTCGATCCGCAATCTAAGACCCTGAAACCAGTTCAGGGTGACGGATAATCGCGTTTTGGGTGAGGGGAGAGAGACCCCGAACCACAGGTTCGGGGTGACAAATAAATCAAAGTATTATTGTCTGCCCCTCACACACCGCACATAATACGCATCGGTCTTAGTGCTGTAGTACGTATAGCCATCGTCGAAACTGACGATCCACGCGTTCGAACCATTGCGCACATTGGGCGAAGCAGACCAATACCAACTAATCGCGGTATTGCTAAAACCTGTTTTAATCGCGGGGGTACGTTTTCGATCAACGATGCTTTGCAGCTCTTTGATGGTCGGTAATCGCCAGTCACTGTAGCCATCCAACGTAAGATTGGCGCAATAGCTTTTTGCCCCATCCCAATCTTTTGTGACGGTTTTGGCATCGCCATTGTCTTGCCATTGCAGATTGCCTCGAATCACACTCTCACTCCCATACAGGTAACTCATCCCTAGTATCATCCAAAGGATTATTCTCATCTACGCCTCCTACATTGTTTGGTCAATTATAGCTTTTTTTGGATTTGGTATCGTAGACCCATCTCGTCATTGCGGACTCGATCCGCAATCTAAGACCCTGAATCAAGTTCAGGGTGACGGGGGCTGTTTAGGGTAACCATCTCCGTCATTCCCGCGAAGGCGGGAATCCAGCTC
>JAVHRG010000003.1:0-7427 GCA_036171535.1 Sulfurospirillum sp.
AAGCTCCAACATCTCATCATAACTAATTTTATCCAGTTTCTTAGCCTTAGGCTCAATGCGAGGATCGGTCGTATAGATACCATCCACATCGGTATAAATTTCACAAAGATCCGCTTCCAATGCACCTGCAATCGCCACAGCAGAGAGATCACTGCCACCACGTCCTAAGGTTGAGACTTCACCCGTTTCCGTCACGCCTTGAAACCCTGCAACAACAATAATTTTTCCAGCTTTAAGCTCTTTTTTCATCATGCTTGTATCGATGTATTCAATGTGAGCTTTAGTATGTAACGTATCGGTCACAATGCCTGCACGTCTGCCACTCATGGAAACAGCAGTGTAACCTTCTGCTTCAAGAGCAATCGCTAAAAGTGCGCTTGTCACCCTCTCACCTGAACTTAATAGCATATCAACTTCACGGTTATTGGGCATTTTGCTAAAATGACTAGCATAGTCTAAAAGCTTATTGGTTTCTCCGCTCATTGCTGAAACAACTACAACCAGATCATGGCCTTCTTGTTTACTTTCAATAACTCTTTTGGCAACAGCTTCAATGCGTTCGACATTACCAACACTTGTGCCGCCATACTTTTGAACGATCAACATTTTAAAGATACCCTTCTTTTTTGAAATATTCTAACACCTGCTTATAGACGGGACGCTTGAAATAAGTAATAAAATCAAATACCTCTTCCAAGTTGACAAATCGGTAGTCACAAAACTCTGGCTCTTTGGTTGCTATATTAATCTTTGCATCTTTTTTGAGTCTCACTAAAAAATACTTTTGGCTCTGACCATCAAAAGGATACATCTTCTGAGCAATTTTTTGAGGGAAGTCATATTGCAACCAGTGAGGATACTCAGCTATAATTTCAACATCACCTGTACCAATTTCTTCTTCTAGCTCTCGATAAAGAGCTTCTTGTGGTGTTTCACCCGCGTCAATTCCCCCTTGAGGGAATTGCCAAGCACCCTCAATATCGCTACGACTAGCAATAAAAAGTTGACATTGAAAAGGATATTTTGAAGAGACAATCACAGCAGCAACATTAGGTCTGTATCGTTTTGGTGATTCCATAATTGCGCATTACCTCTATATTTTTGTTAAAATAGTACCTAAAAAGTCATTAAACTTGCTTGATACAAGGAATTTCGTGTTAGCTTACCTACATATCCCTTTTTGCGATAGTAAATGCCACTACTGCGCCTTTAACTCCTATGAGAACAAGGGTACACTGAAACAAAACTATATGCATCATATCACCACCCAACTCCGTTTTGAGCTTGAAAAGTTTAATGCCCAAAAAGAGAGTATTACTTCACTTTTTATTGGCGGAGGCACCCCTTCAACCATTTCTGCTTCATGGTATGAGCCATTTTTTAAGATGATAACACCCTATTTAAGCCATGATGCAGAAGTCACCTCTGAGGCAAACCCTCACTCGGCGACCCAAGAGTGGATACAAACAATGAAGGCACTAGGCGTCAATCGTCTGAGTTTTGGCGTACAAAGTTTCAATGCAGAAAAGCTCACCTTTTTGGGGCGTAACCATACTCCTAAAATTGCTTTGAAGGCTATCGAAAATGCTGCCAAATTAGGTATCAAAAACATTTCACTTGATCTGATTTATGGCACCACTATGGATACACCTTCCTTGTTAAAAGAAGATCTCAAAATTGCTTCATCACTTCCCATCAACCATCTCAGTGCCTATGCTCTCACCCTTGAAGAGGAAACTCCTTTTTACACGCGAAGTGATGTTGTTAATGATTCCGAGAAACTTGCCAAAGATTTTGTTCAAGCGATTATAGAGGCTGGATTTCCGCAATATGAAATCTCTAATTTTGGAAGTTACCAAAGCCATCATAACAAAGGATATTGGAAGCATCAAGACTATCTAGGCATTGGCGCAGGCGCAGTGGGCTTTTTAAAAAACAGGCGTTTTTACCCAAGCAAAGAGATTGAAGCCTATATCCAAAATCCTCTTTTTCAAGCAGTTGAAACATTAAGCATGGAAGATTTACATGATGAAACACTTTTTCTCGGACTTAGAAGTAATATTGGTATTTCTTTAGGCGAATTTAGCTTAAAAGAGAGAGAAAGAGTGGATCTTTTAATAAGAGAAAACAAGCTTACATGTAAAGATAATCGTGTCTTTAATAATGACTACTTTTTAAGCGATGAAGTAGCGCTTTTTATTACTCAGTAGGGTCTTCTTCAAGTGCCACATGGAGAAGTGCTTTGGCAGCTTCTCTTCCTTCATTCACGATATGTTTTACTTCTAAGGCTTTCAGCAGTTTTTTTTCATCATAATCACTCGCTTTTGCGACAATCTTAATAGGCGCATCAAACGACTTTAAAACCTCACACAACAAGATCAATTTCTTTTCATTATTGATAGCAATAATAACCGATTTGGCATTTTCAACAAAGGCGTTTTGGAGAATACTCTTTTCAGCAGCATTACCAAAATAAACCGGTTCACCCCTACTTTGTCCTAGCTTAACAAGGTTAATATCATGTTCCAAAACAAGGTAATTCACATTCATTTTCTTAAGGCGATAGACAATTTCTTGACCAAGTTTTCCATAACCACACACAATAATATGATCTTTAATACCGGATGAATGAATCTTAAAATCACCATTGTCAGGCTCTTTGGTAATAGAATCTACAATTTTCTTCATATTTTTGAGAATAAAAGGTGTCATGACCATTGATAAAACAACTGTTACAATAAGAACTTGAGAGGTATTGGTACTGATCAAACGCGATGAACTGGCTAGGGCTAAAATTGCTAAAGAGAACTCACCCCCTTGGCAGAGCGCCAATCCTGTTTTAAGTGCAACGCGTCCACCCACTGAGAAAAACAAAATAGCAAAAATCACCAATGTTTTAAAGGCCATCATGGCACCTAAAAACAGTAAAATTGTGGCGTAATTTTGAGCTATGAGCCCAAGATCAATCTGCATTCCAACGGTAATGAAAAAAAGCCCCAATAAAAGATCTCGAAAGGGAACAAGGTCAGCTTCAATTTGGTGCTTATACTGTGTCTCAGACATCATCATGCCTGCTAAAAAAGCGCCTAATGAGTACGAAAAACCCAAAGAATGCGCTAAAAAAGAGGCACCCACAACCAATAATAACACTGAAGCGATAAAAATTTCTTGGGTATCAGCCCAAACAACCAGCGATAAAAAGCGATTGAGTAAGTATTTTCCGATGATAAACATCAAACCTATAATAATCACTGCGCTGTAAAACGTTTGCAAAAGAAGCGATGAAATAGAGCTGTTTTGGTTTGAAAAGATGTTAATCATTATCAAGATAGGAATCACCGCAATATCTTGAAATAAAAGAATTCCCAGTGCCTTACGTCCATAAATCGTATGTATCGTTCCACTATCATTTAAAATTTTTAAAACAATCGCTGTTGATGAAAGTGCTAGCGCATATCCAACAATAATGGCGCTCTTTTTTTCAAGACCAATAAAATATTCTGAGCCTAAAGCAATAACACCACCAACAATTAAAACTTGTAAAAAACCATAAAAGAAAACATCCTTTTTCATACTCAAAAGATGTTTGATCGAAAATTCCAAGCCAATCGTAAACATTAAAAAGACAATTCCAAACTCGGCAATCTGTGTCAAAGAATCATTATTGCGACCTAATTTGTACATGTAAGCAATGGCAAATCCCGTGATGATATACCCAATAATCGTTGGGATATTAAAGCGCTTCAATAAAATATTAAAAAGTGTTGCTATGGCCGTTGCACTTAAAACGATCGCTAAAATATTATCCACACCTATTCCCCAAATAAAATGATCTCATAACTATTTTTATGTTTAACCAACGGATTTTTAGTTTGTGTGCTTTTTTTAGTCAGCCCACTCAGCTCTAATCGTAAATTTTCAACCAACAATTCAAAATCATCAATTTTGTCTTTCAACTGCATGATAATATCAACACCCGCTAAATTAACGCCAAGATCACGTGTGAGCCGTTGAATCATTTTGATCTTATCAATATCACGTTGTGAATAAAGACGCATTTTACCATCGGTTCTAGAAGGTCTAACCAACCCTTCCCTTTCATACTGACGAAGTGTTTGAGGATGAATCGTTAAAACTTTTGCGACTACACTAATCAAATAAACAGGTTCTTCATAATCATGGTGCATAAGAGGCTCCTCTTTTTTTATTCCAAAATCCTTAACACGCCTTTAAAGCAAAGCTCTAAAGACTACGCTAACGCTAAGCTTGCCTCAACGACAATCTCACGCACCTTAGGTGCTTTTCATGAAAGCACTATAACCATTTATCCCATATCACACATAGAATTTAGTGTGGCAACTTTGCTTCCATCATTGTTTTGAGATCACTTTCCAATGAAGCTACAGGAGGTAAAACAATATTGGCAACAAGGTACAAATCGCCTTTCGATTGATTTTTGCGATTGAGGGCACCATACTCTTTGACTCTAAATTTTTGTCCGTTTTTCGTATCTTCTTTGACTTTTAATGTAATCTCTTTATAAAGCGTATCAACGGCTATTTTACCGCCAAAAAGTGCTGTTTTCAAAGGAACATCAATGCTCTTAATCAAATCATCCCCATCCCTTGTATATTCAGGACTCTCAGCAACTTCAACACTTAAAATCAAATCACCTTTTTGACCTTGATACGATTTACCTTTGTCTTTAACACGCATCTTTTCGCCATTTTTAATGCCGGCAGGAATCTTCACATCAAAACTATCATTGTTATAGGAGAGTGAATGTTTTCCACCCAAAATAGCAACGTTAAAAGGAATAATAATCTTAGCGCTCACATCTAAATCAGGCTCACTGTAACCGCCAAAGCCTCCGCCGCCGAAGCCTGCATTTCCAAAACCACCAAATCCACCTTGCCCCGCACGCCCGCCACTACTAAAGCCGCCAAAGCCTCCGCCACCACCAAAGATGCTGCGTAAGATATCATCTAAATTAGCACCGCCGCCCTGTGAATTTGCAAAATCATGGAAATTTTGACCACCAAACATATTATCGCCATATTGATCATATTGTTGGCGCTTTTGCACATCACTCAAAATTTCATAGGCAGCATTAATCTCTTTAAATTTTTCTTCTGCGCCTGCATCTTTATTAATGTCAGGATGATATTTGCGAGCTAAACGTCGATAGGCTTTTTTGATCTCTTCCGCACTTGCGTCTTGAGAGACGTCTAAGGTCTCATATAAACTCTTACTCATGACTTTAACCTTGTATAAATATTTATAGTGATTATAACACAAAACTTTAGTCTAGGTCAATCAACTTACTCGCTGTTTTCTTAATATTTACTTTATATTTACCTCTCTCCCTTATAATGCTAACTAAGAAACTATTAAGGAGTTTATCCATGAAAAAGATCGTTTTTTTATCAATGATCGCATCTCTTTCCCTCTTTGGAGCAACCATTGAAATTGCTCAAATGCCTAAAGATTCACAACATGTTGACGCTACATCTCCTAATGTTATACTCTCATACAATAACGCTATTAAAGAGATTAAAAAGAGTGTTGTTAACATCGCAACAACGAAAAAAAGTAAACAAAATGACCAACTGAATGAACTCATGCAAAATCCATTCTTTAAAGACTTTTTTGGTAATCGTATTCCTGAACTTAAGCAACAAGAGCGTAAATCACATTCACTGGGCTCTGGTGTTATTATTTCATCCAATGGATACATCGTTACCAATTATCATGTTGTTGAAGGAGCGGAGGAAATTCTTATCACACTTCCTGATGATGAAAAAGAGTATAAAGCAAAAGTGATTGGTGAAGATTCAAAAACCGATCTTGCCGTTGTAAAAATTGAGGCAAAAGATTTACATGTCGCGCAATTTGGGAACTCATCAAATCTACTTGAAGGCGATGTTGTCTTTGCCATTGGGAATCCCTTTGGTGTAGGTGAGACCATCACCCACGGTATTATCTCCGCACTCAATAAAAATAACGTCGGACTTAATCAATACGAAAACTTCATTCAAACTGACGCCTCTATCAATCCAGGAAACTCGGGTGGAGCATTAGTCGATAGCAGAGGTGCTCTTATTGGTATTAACAGCGCCATTCTTTCAAAAAGTGGAGGCAATAATGGTATCGGTTTTGCCATCCCTTCAAACATGGTACAAAAAATCGCTACAACACTCATCGAAACGGGGAAAATCGAGCGAGGATTCATGGGTATATCGATCTCTGATCTCACCAATGATCTTAAAGAGTTATATGAAAATAAACAAGGTGCACTGATCTTAATGATCGAGAAAAACTCACCCGCTGAAAAAAGTGGGCTTCAAGTTTCAGACCTCATTATCGAAGTTGATGGGGTGAAAATCAAAAACTCTAATGAACTCAAAAATACGGTAGCCGCCATTGCTCCGGATAAAACCATTACGATTACCTATGAACGTGATAAAAAAGAGAAATCAACTAAAATAAAACTGGCAAAAATGGAGGCAGACCCAACGACCAATAGTAATGGAGAAGCTAAATCGACCAGCACTAGCCCCGTTGAAGGACTGACACTTTTAGAAATTAACGATAAGACAAGAACGCAATATCAAATACCAAAAGAGATGGAAGGTGTACTTATTTTAGATGTTAAAGAAGATTCAAAAGCAGAAAAAATAGGCTTTAGAGAAGGCGATATTATCATTCAAGTGGAACAAATGCGCGTCACATCACTGAAAGATTTTAATGCTGCCCTTAAAGAGTATAAAAGCAGTAAAAAACGCGTTATCATTAACCGTCAGAACTATCGTGCCATCCTTGTTATGCCCTAATATTTAGGAGGCATTTGCCTCCTAAATCAGCTATAATATCCTTTACATGTAAGGAGTGGGTATATGACACATATTTTGATGATCGAAGATGATTTAGAGCTTGCTGAAATTTTAATGGAGTATTTAGAACAATTTGACATCGCTATTACGATTGCAGATGATCCCTACCTAGGTCTCTCAACACTCGATACCAAAAAATTTGATCTTATTATCTTAGACCTTACGCTGCCAGGTATTGATGGACTTGAAGTATGCAAAGAAATCCGAAAACGTCACACCATACCTATTATTATTTCATCAGCGCGTACGGATATTACAGATAAAGTAACGGCTCTTGAAAACGGAGCAGATGACTACTTACCAAAACCGTATAACCCAAGAGAGTTACAAGCACGGATTATGAGCTTATTACGGAGGCAAAAGGGTGTCGTTGCTACCGAAAAAAGCATTCAAAAGACAAAAGACTTAATTTTAAATGAAGAACAAATGATCATCGCGTTACAAGGAAAAGAGCTTCATTTAACAGCTGCAGAGTACGGTATACTTGGCTATTTAATGAAAAAAGAAGGCGGTGTCGTCTCACGTGAAGAACTC
>JAVHRG010000004.1:0-7278 GCA_036171535.1 Sulfurospirillum sp.
AAAAGCCCTAGGGGTCAGGGCTTTACTTTTTACTATTTATCTACCCATTTATCCGAAAATTGTTCTTCGTTTGACAGATAGCACTTTGAGGCAAAATTGGTTTCGGCAATAACAATACTTCTCAGGTCATTTTTTACCTCATCCCATTAAAGTTAGTTAACATTTCATTGATATAATACCGTCACAGATACCAAACCCCTATTTGCGTTTGGCAACCGTGTGTCAAAGACTCTTTATTTCATGAAAAGGTCAATTTTATGTCATTTTCAACTTCTTCAAAAACTAAAAAATGGGCTCTTGCTCTCATTACAGGCACCCTTATTGGCATAGCAAGTTACTTTACTGTTTTTAAAAGTCAACCTACTACAAGCAATGATCCTAAAAAAGCTTTCGCTACACGAGTAGCATCCGTTTCAACTGCTCCCGTTCAGCAAGGTGCTATTAAAATCTTTTTTCAAAGTCTTGGGACGGTAACCCCTTTGTCGAATGTTGTCGTGAAAAGTCGTGTGGATGGGCAGTTAATGGATATTTTATTCACCGAAGGACAGCTCGTTAAGCAAGGTGATGTTCTTGCAAAAATCGATGCAAGAAGTTTTGAAGTACAGCTCAAACAAGCGCAAGGACAACTGTTAAAAGACCAAGCACTCCTTGAAAATGCGCTGATTGATTTGAAACGTTATGAAGTGCTTTTGCAACAAGATTCTATCTCCAAACAAGTTTTAGATACCCAAACAGCCCTCGTGCATCAATACCAAGGTACGATTAAAGTGGACGAAGCATCCATCGATAGTGCCAAATTGCAGCTAGACTACAGCACGATTACGGCACCTACAAGCGGACGTATCGGTCTTCGCTTGGTTGATAAAGGCAATATGATTCACGCGTCCGATACCACAGGCTTAGCGGTGATTGCCCAAATCAATCCGATTTCGGCTACCTTTACATTACCCGAAGATAAAGTTCCTGCTATCACACAAGCTTTGCAAGAAAATAAAACACTCGAAGTTGAAGCCTACGATCGAAGTGATTCCATCTTCATCATCAAAGGGCATCTTGCAAGTATGGACAACCAAATTGATACAACAACAGGCACGTTAAAATTCAAAGCAGAATTTAATAATCCCGAGACCAAACTCTTTCCAAATCAATTTGTGAATATTCATCTTTTAGTAACAACGAAACAAAACGCACTGTACGTTCCAAGTGCGGCCATACAACATGGCGCACAAGGCACTTTTGTATACCGTGTCAAAGAAGATCAAACGGTGAGTGTTCAACGTGTTAAAGTCAGCTCCACACAAAATGGTAATTCGATCATCGAAGAAGGCTTAAGCTTGAATGACATCGTTGTCGTCGATGGTGTCGATAAATTACGTGAAGGAAGCAAAGTTGACATGAACACGACGAAAGAAACTCCTTCGAAAGCTTCTCGTACGAAAAGCGATTCGCAAAAATGAATCCTTCTCGCATTTTTATTTTAAGACCTATCGCAACATCGCTTGTGATGCTTGCTCTTTTATTAGCAGGTAGCATCGGTTATAGGATGCTTTCCTTATCGGCATTGCCCGAAGTTGATTATCCGACCATTCAAGTTGTAACCCTTTACCCAGGGGCAAGTCCTGATGTCATCACCTCTTCAATTACCGCTCCATTAGAAAGACAATTTGGTCAAATGCCTGGGCTCAATCAAATGTTATCCACCAGTTCGGGTGGGTCTTCTATTATTACGTTGCAATTTGATCTCAAATTGGCCTTGGATGTTGCCGAACAAGAGGTTCAAGCGGCCATCAACGCCGCCACATCCATGTTACCAACCGATCTACCCGCTCCTCCAATTTACAACAAAGTCAACCCTGCCGATACACCGATTTTAACACTTGCCGTTACCTCTAAAACCATGCCACTGCCTGCAGTGCAAAATTTGGTCGATACGCGTATTGCTCAAAAGATTTCACAATTAAGCGGTGTCGGGTTAGTCAGTTTGAGCGGGGGACAAAAACCAGCCGTTCGTATTCAAGCGAATCCAAAAGCGTTATCAGCCTATGGCATCTCTTTGGAAACGCTACGAACCATCGTTAATAGTGCCAGCATTAATCAAGCTAAAGGTGGATTTGACGGCCCTAAAAATGCCTCGACTATCGATGCCAACGATCAACTAAAATCTGCTAAAGAGTATAAAGACATTATTATCGCCTATACAAACGGTAGAGCCATTCGTCTTAGCGATGTTGCAACCGTCATTGACGATGCGGAAAATGTACGTTTGGCGGCATGGAAAAATACCACACCCGCTATTTTGATCAATATTCAACGCCAACCCGGCTCTAACGTGATCGAAGTCGTCGATCGTGTCAAAAGTCTACTCCCCCAACTGCAAGAATCCTTACCCAATGCGGTGGAAGTTTCATTGCTCACAGATCGTACAACAACCATTCGTGCATCGGTACAAGATGTCAAACAAGAGCTAATCTTAGCCGTTATTTTAGTGGTTATGGTCATCTTTGTTTTTTTACGCAATATCCCTGCAACCTTGATTCCAAGTGTCGCCGTACCCCTTTCACTGATCGGAACGTTTGGCGTGATGTATCTTTTGGGCTTTAGTCTGAACAATTTAACGCTGATGGCATTAACCATAGCCACAGGATTTGTCGTCGATGATGCTATTGTTATGATTGAAAATATCGCGCGGTACATAGAAGAGGGAGAAAATCCCTTAGATGCGGCGCTCAAAGGTTCAAAACAGATTGGGTTTACGATTATCTCTTTAACCATCTCTTTGTTGGCTGTTTTAATTCCACTTGTTTTTATGCAAGATGTTGTAGGAAGACTATTTCGTGAATTTGCCATTACACTGGCGGTGGCCATCTTGATTTCGGCGTTTATTTCTCTCACATTGACACCGATGATGAGCGCTAAATTGTTGGGTAAAAAACCTATGAATGAACAAGGTAAATTTTACCGTTACAGTGGTGCTATCATTGATGCAATGATTCAAGGTTACGCCAAGATGCTGACATGGGTACTTGATCGTCAAAAAATGATGCTTACCATCGCCGTTTTAACCATGGTCTTAAACGCTTTGTTATACATATACGTTCCCAAAGGATTCTTCCCTGTGCAAGATACGGGCGTTATTCAAGGCATTACCGAAGCACCGCAAGCCATCTCCTTTAGCGCTATGTCACAAAAACAGTGTGAGCTCGCCGATAAAATCTTAGAAAATCCCAACATCGAAAGTATCTCCTCGTTTATCGGTGTTGATGGGGTTAATACAACACTCAATAGTGGACGTATTCTCATCAATCTTAAACCGCATGCCACACGTGAAAAGAATGCACAAGAGGTGATTCAAGAGATTCAAGCACAACTACATGACGTAGCGGGCATTACCCTTTACATGCAACCCATTCAAGACCTCAGCCTCGAAGATAGAGTCAGTCGAACACAATACCAATTTACATTAGAGAGTGCCAATGCCAAGGATCTTGAAGCATGGACCCCAAAAATTATTGAAGCACTCAACAAACTCCCGCAATTAAGAGATGTTGCGAGCGATCAACAAGATCAAGGGCTTCAAGTGTACGTCGATATTGACCGCTCTACCGCAAGCCGCTTAGGTATTAGCGTCGCTGCAATCGATGCGGCACTCTACAATGCGTTCGGGCAACGGCTAATCTCAACCATTTACACACAAACCAGCCAATATCGCGTTATCTTGGAAGTAGAGCCTCGTTACCAAATGGGACCCAGTGCGCTTGAAAATCTTTATGTCACGAGTAGCACTGGAGCTGCCATTCCACTGAGTGCTATCGCCCATATCAGCGAGCGACAAACGCCTTTAGTCATCAATCATCTGGATCAATTTCCTACCACAACCATTTCATTTAACCTTGCCCCCAATTACTCTTTGGGCGATGCAACAGAAGCAATCCAACAGCAAAAAGATACGCTTGGATTACCCCCTAGTATGGAATTACGCTTTCAAGGAGCGGCGGCAGCCTTTCAAAAATCACTCACCAATACGCTTCTGCTTATTCTCGCAGCCATTGTGACCATGTATATTGTTTTGGGTGTTCTGTACGAAAGTTACATCCATCCTCTCACCATTCTCTCAACACTTCCTTCTGCGGGCGTAGGAGCTCTTTTGATGCTTTTATTTACCAAAAATGATCTGGATATTATCGCGATCATTGGTATTATTTTATTGATTGGTATCGTTAAAAAAAATGCCATCATGATGATCGATTTTGCACTTGAAGCAGAACGACACCAAGGGCAATCGCCACGCGATGCCATCTATCAAGCTTGTTTATTGCGCTTTAGGCCTATTTTAATGACAACCTTAGCTGCACTTTTTGCCGCAATCCCCTTGATGGTGGGAACAGGAGTGGGTTCTGAATTAAGACATCCATTAGGTCTTGTAATGGTAGGCGGGTTAATGGTAAGTCAAGTGTTAACCCTCTTCACAACACCCGTTATTTATCTCTTTTTTGATCGTTTGGCTACGCGATTCAAACATTTACATGTAAAGCATTAGTCATGCATCTTAGTGCTCCTTTCATCGCAAGACATGTAGCGACAACACTGTTAACCATCGGTATTGTTTTGGCAGGCACCATTGCATTTGGGTTGCTGCCTGTTTCTCCTTTACCGCAAGTCGCTTTTCCAACGATTTCTGTCTCCGCCTCTTTGCCAGGTGCCAGTCCTGAAACAATGGCGGCTACCGTTGCAACGCCTTTGGAGCGCAGTCTTGGACGCATCGCTGGGGTAACGGAGATGACTTCTTCAAGCTCCATGGGCTCGACGCGCGTCACGTTACAATTTGATTTGGATCGCGACATTGACGGTGCAGCACGCGATGTTCAAGCAGCAATTAATGCCTCTTTATCGCTCTTGCCCACAGGCATGCTCAGTAATCCAACGTACCGAAAAGTAAATCCCGCTGACGCGCCCATACTGATCCTTTCCATGACATCTGATACCCTAACACAAGCACAAATGTACGATGCGGCTTCAACCATTTTAGCGCAAAAACTTTCACAAATCGACGGCATCGGGCAAGTCATTGTAGGCGGAAGTTCTCTGCCTGCGGTACGCGTTGAAGTCAACCCATCAAGCCTCAATCATTACGGCATTAGTTTTGAAACACTACGTACAAGTATTAGTGCAACCAATGCCAATCGCCCCAAAGGCACGCTAGAAGACGCTGAACACCATTGGCAAATAGGAGCGAATGATCAAGCTAAGAAAGCGGCTGATTATATGCCGCTCATCGTCTCGTATCACAATGGAGCGCCTGTTTTGCTCAAAGATGTCGCAACCGTTGTTGATTCAAACCAAGATTTGCACAATGCGGGTTCTGCCAATGGTAAGCCTTCGGTCTTACTCATCTTATTTCGTCAACCTAATGCCAATATCATCCAAACCGTCGATGCGGTTATTAGTACACTACCATTGCTCTCTTCATCCATTCCTCAAGGGATTGATTTACAAATCGCAATGGATAGAACGCCAACCATTCGCGCTTCGCTTCATGAAGTCGAGCGAACACTGATTATCTCCCTTTTGCTTGTGATTGCCGTTGTCTTTTTATTTTTACGTAATTGGCGTGCGGCGTTAATCCCCAGTGTCGCAGTGCCCGCTTCCCTGATAGGAACATTTACCATCATGTACTTGCTTGGCTACAGCCTTGATAACCTCTCGTTAATGGCATTAACGATCGCAACAGGATTTGTTGTGGACGATGCTATCGTTGTGTTGGAAAATATCTCCAAAAAGATGGAACAAGGGATGAGTGCTTTTGAAGCAGCCCTTGTTGGTAGTAAAGAGGTCGGTTTTACCGTCTTGTCCATGAGCTTATCATTGATTGCGGTCTTCTTACCTATTTTACTGATGGGAGGCATTATAGGGCGTTTGTTTAGAGAATTTGCGATTGTGCTCTCCATTGCCATTATCATTTCACTCATTATTTCACTGACAACAACACCGATGATGTGCGCTTATTTACTCAAGCCTCCCACAAAAAAACAAGGTCGGTTATCAGATCTCAATGAAAAGGTATTTACTAAAATTCTAAAAGCGTACGAACACTCTTTAGCATGGGCTATTCATCATTCAAAACTGATGCTCGCCCTCTTTTTTACCACCATTGGCATCACCATTGCTTTGTATATCGTCATCCCAAAAGGGTTTTTCCCCCAACAAGATACAGGGCGCATTATGGGGAGTATTCAAGGGGATCAATCTATCTCGTTTCAAGCCATGTCTCAAAAACTCAATACCTTTGTATCCATTGTTAAGGCCGATCCTGCCATTGAGAATGTCATTGCCTACACAGGAGGGCAACAGGCCAATAGTGGGCGAATGTTCATTAGTCTAAAACCTCTCTCAGAGCGTAAAATTTCTGCCGATAAAGTCATCGCTAGACTCAGAGGGAAATTAGCACATGTTCCGGGTGCTAATCTTTTTTTAGTCCCTGTACAAGATATCCGTATCGGCGGAAGGCAATCGAATGCGCAATACGAATACACGCTTCAATCCGATGACTTAAGTACCTTGCGCGAGTGGGAACCCCTCGTTCGTAAAACATTTATGCAACTTCCTCAAATTATTGATGTGAGCAGTGACCAAGAGATCAAAGGTTCGCAAACAAAGCTGGTTATTAACCGTGATGCTGCCTCAAGACTGGGCATTACTGCCAGTATGATTGATGCCGTTTTAAACGATTCCTTTGGACAACGTACGATCTCTACCATCTATAATCCTCTCAATCAATATCGTGTGGTGTTAGAAGTCGATCCAAAATTTTCACAATACCCCAATGCTTTAGACTCGGTCTATATCATTACCAGTGATGCCTCACAAGTGCCATTATCAGCATTCAGCCATTATGAGCCTTCCCTCACCTCTTTAGGTGTCAATCACCAAGGGCAATTTGCCGCAGCGACACTCTCGTTTAACCTTCCTGTCGGTGTTTCGCTCTCTGAAGCCTCTGAGGCCATCAGTAATGCCGTAGAAAAGTTGAATTTACCCGTTTCCGTCCACGGAAGTTTTCAAGGAAGCGCCAATGCCTTTAAAGCGTCACTTCAGAGCCAGCCACTGTTAATACTGGCCGCCATTTTAACGGTTTACATCGTACTGGGTATTTTGTATGAAAGTTATATTCACCCACTTACCATTCTTTCAACATTGCCTTCCGCAGGCGTGGGTGCCCTGCTCGCACTGATGGCTTTTCACACAGAATTTAATATCATTGCCCTTATTGGTGTTATTTTACTC
>JAVHRG010000005.1:0-9828 GCA_036171535.1 Sulfurospirillum sp.
AGCATGGTCAAAGAAGAACAAAAATTAGCGAATATGGACTCCAATTAAGAGAGAAACAAAAAGCTAAATTTATGTATGGAGTTTCTGAAAAACAATTCAGACGTATATTTGACGAAGCAGCAAGAAGAGAAGGAAATACAGGTATTAACCTTGTACTTCTTATTGAAAGAAGACTTGACAATGTTGTATACCGCATGGGCTTTGCAACAACAAGAAGATTTGCACGTCAATTAGTCACACATGGACATATTTTAGTGAATGGCAGCAGAGTTGACATTCCTTCATTTGTAGTACGTGCTGGTGATAAAGTAGAAGTTTGTGAAAAATCTAAAAATAACCCACAAGTGAAAAGAGCTCTTGAATTAACACAACAAACTGGTATTGCACCATGGGTTGATGTTGAGAGAGAAAAAGCAATGGGTATTTTTACACGTATTCCAGAGAGAGAAGAAGTAGTTATTCCGGTTGAAGAAAGATTAATCGTTGAGCTATACTCTAAATAATAAAGTAGGTAGTATATGAAAAAAATCAATACATCAGCTTACATGCCAACTGAAATTGAGGTAGAGAATATTGCGGCAAATAAGGTTCAAATTAGTGCATACCCATTTGAATCTGGTTTTGCGGTAACATTAGCGCACCCTTTACGTAGATTGCTTTTAAGTAGCACAGTAGGATCTGCCCCAACGGCTGTAAAGATTGAAGGCGTAACCCATGAATTTGATAGCATGCGTGGTATGCTTGAAGATGTTGCTCTTTTCATCATTAACCTCAAAAATATTCGTTTTAAAATCAAAGGTGATGAGAAACGAGTAGAGGTTAACTACTCATTTACTGGACCAAAAGAGATTAAAGGAAGTGATTTAGCAAATGCACAAATTGAGATTGTTACACCAGATGCGTATTTGGCAACCATCAATGAAGATGCAGAATTTAATTTTTCTTTGATTCTCGAAAAAGGAATCGGCTATGTTCCAAGTGAGAACATTAGAGGTTTAGTCGGAGAAGATTATATTGCACTCGATGCTTTCTTTACACCTGTAAAAAGAGCTGTGTACGATATTGAGAATGTTTTGGTTGAAGACAATCCTAATTATGAAAAAATTGTTTTTACGATCGAAACAGATGGACTTGTCTCTCCAATCGAAGCTTTTAAAAATTCACTTGAAGCGATGTATGCACAAATGTCAGTATTTAATGGCATTTTAGATATTGCAGTAGCTCCAAAGAGTGAGAGTTCTAATGAGAGCGTAGAGTTCGGAAAGCTATTACAGAGTATTGAAGAGTTAAATCTGAGTGCTCGTAGCTTCAACTGCTTAGATAGAGCAGAGGTTAAATATATTGGTGAGCTTACTCTTATGAGTGAGTTAGAACTCAAAAACCTCAAAAACCTAGGTAAAAAATCGTTAGAAGAGATCAGACAAGTTATGGAAGAGAGTGGTTATCCAGTTGGATATAATTTCTCTGACGATACAGCTAGTTTGCTCAAGAAAAAAATTGAAGATTTAAAATCTGAAGCCAACGAGGGTTAATTTATGAGACATAAGCACGGATACAGAAAGCTTGGTCGTACTTCATCACACAGAGCGGCATTGTTGATGAACTTGGCTATAGCTGTCATTAAATATGAAAAAATCGAGACAACACTTCCAAAAGCAAAAGAGCTTAGAGGATATGTTGAAAAATTGATTACGAAAGCTGGAGTTGGTGGCGATCATGCTCACAAAACAGTTTTTGCTGCACTTCAAGATAAAGAGTGTACAAAAAAATTAGTTAATGAGATCGCACCTAAATATGTTGAGAGAAATGGTGGGTACACCCGTATTATAAAAACACGTATTAGAAAAGGCGATGCAGCGCCTATGGCGTTTTTAGAACTCGTTTAAATCTCACTTTTTTTGCCTTGGGAGCAAGTTGCTCCCAAAGCTTATCTTCGTTAAATTTTTTTAACCCCAAACACTTCTTTTCCTCTAAAAAATTAAGTCACTTTTAACTCAAACTATTGTTAAATTAGATACTTTTGCTATAGGAGAATCTATGATACCATTTAGTGACGAAGAGTTGCTTCCAGTTGTTGAAAAATCACTTGAAAAAATTAAGCCAATGTTGGCATTAGACGGTGGCGGATTAACGTTACTTGGCATTAAAGAAGGGCGTGTTTTTGTTCAGTTACAAGGCGCGTGCCAAGGATGTGCATCTAGTGGGCAAACACTTAAATATGGTGTTGAGCGACAACTTAGAATTGATATTCACCCAGAAATAGAGGTTGTAAATATTTTACCAGGTACAGAGAACGAGTTTGAAAAATTAGGAGAGCAATGAACGCTTTTATAAAAAAAGGTATTGAAAAATTTTATATAAAAAACTTTACAGAGGCAATGCTTCAATTTGCATTAGCTTTGAGTGAAGATCCAAAATCGAAAGAAGCACGGATAGGTGCTATTTTATGCGATATGGCAGCCCAAAATGAAGAGCAAGCAATGGCTCTTTTTGAGTACTATATTTTAACAAAAGAGAATGGCGCAGAAGATTGTGAAGACGTGATGGAAGAAATTATTAATTCTGTGGAAGAACATAGCGAAAAAATAGCTCATTTATTTACTGAAAACGATCTTGAAGCACGCATTAATGCAGAAAACGGCATTAAATATGAAGATTTTATGAGTTTAATCAAATCGCGTGGTAGTTTCAAAGAGGCTTTTGAAGATATTATGTTCTCAACGAAAGTCATTATTTCCAAAAAAGAAGATTTTGTCGATTTTTTATCTAAATTGATTGATAATGGATTTATCGAAATGTCCCTCAATTACCTTGAGAGTGCTATCACTCTTTTCCCTAATGATGAGCAACTATTATCGCTCATTAAAAAAGCACAAAAATAGAGAGTTACCTTGAAAATAGATTTACAAAATAGTTTACCGTTTTTACATGTAACGGATAATTCGAATGAATGTGATGCGTCAAGCATCTTTGTTTTAACACAGCTCAATGCTACCTATGAGCAGAGTGCAAAGGATCATGGGTGCACTAAAATCATTTCACCCAAAGAGTGTTTGGATATTCTTGGTATTACAAATGCAATTAAAATCATTGGGATTACGGGCACCAATGGTAAAACGACCACAGCAGCGGCTATCTATTCTATTCTTTTAGATTTAGGCAAAAAAGTAGGTTTACAAGGTACACGTGGCTGTTTTATTAACGATCATCGCATTGAAGATAAAAGCCTAACTACTCCACCTGCTTTACAAACGATAAAAAACCTCAAAATAGCGGTAGATGAAGGGTGTGAATATTTTGTAATGGAGGTGAGTTCTCATGCGATTGTTCAAAATCGTATTGATGGGCTCTCTTTTGCTCTCAAAATTTTAACCAATGTAACGCAAGATCATCTTGATTTTCATAAAACGATTGATGAGTATATTGCGGTTAAAAGTCGTTTTTTTGAAGATGAAAGTTTGAAGCTGATTAACAAAGATGAGAATAACATCCGCTTCAATCGAACGAATGCAATGAGTTATGGCATTGAGCATCCAGCAACGTATAAAACTTTGGCATATTCACTTAAAGAAGGTATTAGTGCTGCTATTGCTAAGATAGATAAAGTGTATGATTTTGAATCACCTTTGCATGGCTTTTTTAATCTTTATAACATTCTTGCTGCGATTAGTGCAGTCGATATGTTGGACGTCGCTCCAATGGAAGCTATTTGTGAAGCGGTAGAGCACTTTGGTGGCGTAGAAGGTCGTATGGAGGTCGTCAGTAATGATCCTCTTGTTATCGTCGATTTTGCACATACTCCTGATGGCATGGAAAAGGTTCTTGATAGTATGAAAGAGCATGATCTTGTGGTTGTTTTTGGAGCAGGAGGCGATAGGGATCGCACAAAAAGGCCTAAAATGGGCGCCATGGCACAGCGTTATGCTAAGAAGATTGTGGTGACCAGCGATAATCCTCGTTCTGAAGATCCACAGAGTATTATCCATGAAATTTTAACGGGAATGCATCCAACTGAATCTTTACATGTAGAAGCAGATCGTCACAAAGCAATCGAAAAAGCACTCATGCTACAAAGTAAAAATGAAGTACTTCTTATTCTTGGTAAAGGTGATGAAACCTATCAAGAGATCCAAGGTAAAAAATATCCTTTTGATGATCGTGTAGTGGTTAGGGAGATCATCGCTCAATGGGCTAAGCAAAAATAAGGTAAAATAAACAAATTTCTTAATCTAAAAGAGGTATAAAAGCGATGACGCTTGAGATGTTATACAGCAAAATTCACAGAGCTACTGTTACGGATGCAAATTTAAACTACGTCGGTTCTATTACCATTGATAAAGAGTTAATTGATGCTTCCAACCTTAGTGTAGGACAAAAAGTAGAAGTAGTGAATATTAACAATGGTGAGCGTTTTACAACTTATGTCATTGAAGGTAAAGCAGGCGGAAAAGATATTTGTCTTAATGGCGCGGCTGCACGTAAGGCACATATTGGCGATAAAATTATTATCATAGCCTATGCCCATATGACGAAAGCTGAAATGGAAGTTTTTAAACCTACGGTTGTTTTAGTCGATGAAACCAATGCATTGGTAGAAGTGCGAGATTACATTTAATGTTTGAAAATTTTGATTTATCAAAAGTAGGTGCAATGCTTGAAGAAGCGCAAAAGCAAGCCCAAAAAATGCAAGAAGATGCAAGAAATAAACACTTTACAGCTAAAAGTGGTGGTGGTATGGTCAGTGTGAGTATGGATGGTAATGGCGAAGTTGTCGATATTACCATTGATGATTCACTTTTAAGTGATAGAGAATCATTACAGATTTTACTCATCAGTGCTATCAATGATGTTTCTAAAATGGTAGAAGATAATAAAAAATTAGCAACATCTCAGATGCTCTCAGGCATTGGCGGATTTGGTGCAAAAAGTTAAGGAGTAGTATGTGAAACGTTTAGGACTCTCTCTTCTTTTAATAATGCAAGCCCTTTTCGCAGCGGATGTTTCTGCCCCTGCTAGTAAAGCAGAGTTTGTCTATCCTGATTTTTCACAGTGCTATGAAAAAAACAAACAATCCGTTGTTTATTTTGGTAAAACACGAGCAATTGCGATTAGCGAAAAACAAGCGATTGCGTATTCTAAAGAAAAACCAAGTGTACCTTTTGTGCGATACGATGCCTTCTCCCACCTCTATTTGTTTGATTCTCCAAAACCATTGATTCCTGTCAAACTCAAACCTACAGCTGAACTAAAACTTGGCGAATGGCTTGTCAGCATGACCGATAACTCTTTGGTTGCAGTCAATGCTTCTAAAATAGGTACAAGTGGTAACGAATTGTTTGAATTTGGCGGTGTTGGAGAAGTCAATAGTCTTGTTGGTGGATTATGTTGTGAAATGTATGGGCTTGGAATTGGTGATAAATTTTTTATTAGCTCCGAAGAACTAGAACGTTTTATAGCAGGGAAATCAGTCTTCATTCCCGAATTAGGTGTACGGATTATAGATGGTAATGAGAGTGTAATGGTTGATTTTGTTGATCCCAATTTTAAAGAGGCAAAACTTAAAGCGGGTGATAGCATTACATTAGTTAATGGTAAAAAAGTAAGCACTATAGCCGAATTTGTAGATGCTCTCAAAGCGGCTAAGGATCTTCCTAAAGTGACTGCTCACATTCAGCGTAATAATGTATGGATGGACGAGATTATTGTGACAGCAAAACCAGCTGTTAAAAAAACAGATTCTAGAAAGGTGCCACTCCCCGAGTCTAAAAAAGAGACTATTTTGCACACGAAAGGTTTTACATTTGATAACAATCTTAAAATTGGATATGTAAAACATGGCTCTTTTGCTGAACAAAGTGGTTTAAAAGTGGGTGACCGTTTAATGCAAGTAGATGGGCTTTCTGTTTCACAGATCCAAAATGCAGATGCTTATTTGGCAAAGATACATAATCGTGATGTCAGTCTATTATTTGATCGTGATGACTTCCAATTTTTCGTGACATTACCACGCTGAAAGGTTTGTTTTGAGTTCTAAAGAGTTAGTATCAAAATTTGAGGCTTTTTTAAAAGAGAAGCTTCCAATTATAGAGAGTTTTCATCCTCATTTTAGCCAGGCTTTTAGTGAGATGGTTGATGTGGGTGGAAAACGGTTTCGCCCACTTTTATTGCTCAGCGTAGTGCAATGTTCTCGTCCACTCTTAATTGAAAATGCTTTACATGTAGCGCTTGGATTAGAGCTGATGCATACCTATTCGCTCATCCATGATGATCTGCCCTGCATGGATAATGCAGCGCTTAGACGAGGTCATCCCACGTTACATGTAAGCTATGATGAGACAACTGCTGTTTTGGTTGGAGATGCTTTAAATACCCACGCCTTTTACCTTATTGCGAACGCTCCTTTGAGTGCAGAAATTAAAATTAAACTGGTTTCTATTCTCTCTAGCGATGCTGGAATCAATGGTATGGTGCTCGGCCAAGCCATTGACTGCTTTTTTGAAGACAAACATTTAAATGTGGATGAACTCACTTTTTTACATCTGCATAAAACAGCTAAATTGATAGCGGCTTCACTTCTTATGGGTGCTGTAATTTGTGAGTTAGATAAAGCGACACAAGAGACACTCTATCAGTTTGGATTGCAACTAGGACTTTTATTTCAAGTCCAAGATGACATTATTGATGCAACGATGACCAGTGAAGAGGCGGGGAAACCTACTCAGAATGATGGGCATAAAAACTCTTTTGTGAATCTGTTAGGATTAGAGGGCGCTAAAGTTGAGAAACAAAAACTGTTAATAGCGTTAGATGTTGAACTAGGTAAGCTTGATGTGGCTTTGTCAAAAAGGCTTAAAAGCATTGTCGATGAATATTTTAAAGGATAGAGACCCAATGGAAAATGAAAAAATGTTAAAAAAACAAGCTGATACAATCCGATTTTTAGCGGCAGATATGGTTCAACGTGCTAATAGTGGACATCCTGGAGCTCCTATGGGACTTGCCGATATCGTCACAATCTTAGCGCGACATATCACGCATAATCCTAAAAATACAAAGTGGCTAAACCGTGATCGTTTGGTGTTTAGCGGAGGACATGCATCAGCGTTAGTTTACTCTTTTTTGCATTTAACGGGTTACGATATTAGTTTAGAAGATCTTAAAAATTTTAGACAACTGGGTAGTAAAACACCAGGTCACCCTGAATATGGTGATGTCCCTGGTGTTGAAGTAACAACAGGTCCATTAGGTCAAGGTATTTCCAATGCGGTTGGTTTTGCAATGGCGGCTAAGTATGCAGCGACTCTTTTAAATACACCCAAAACAGAAGTGATTTCCCATAAAGTATACTGTTTGTGTGGCGATGGTGATCTTCAAGAAGGTATCAGTTACGAAGCATGCTCCTTAGCAGGACATTTGTGTTTAGATAATTTAGTGGTGATTTACGATTGCAATGCTATTACCATTGAAGGGGATACTTCAATTGCTTGGAGTGAAGATGTTAAACATCGTTTTGAAGCCCAAGGTTGGGAAGTCTCCCGTATTGATGGTCATGATTATGAAGAAATTAATGATGTTTTAGAGCAATCCAAAGAGCAAACTAAACCCTACTTAATTATTGCCGATACAACCATTGCCAAAGGTGCTTGCGAGATGGAAGGAAGCCATCATGCTCATGGTGCACCTTTGGGGTGTGAAGAGATTAAAAATTCTAAAATCAAAGCAGGATTTGATCCTGAGAAAAATTTTAATGTGGATGATGATGTTTATGCTCGTTTTAACTGTGCGCTTGAAAAAGGTGATCTTGCTGAGGCCAAGTGGAATGCGCTCGTTAAAAATGAGTTAAGCAGTGAGAAAAAAGCACTAGTAGAGGCACTTCTTACTCCTGATTTTTCAAAAATAGAATGGCCAACGTTTAATACTGATATTGCAACACGCGATAGCAATGGTAAAATTTTGAACGCCATTGCGCAAGCAATTCCTGGTTTTCTAGGGGGCAGTGCTGATCTCAGTCCTTCCAATAAAACTGAACTGCAAGATATGGGTGATTTTCCACTAGGACGCAACATTCACTTTGGTATTCGTGAACATGCGATGGGGGCAATTATCAATGCATTTGCCTTGTATGGGTTATTTATTCCTTTTGGTGCAACTTTCTTTATCTTTAGTGACTATATGAAACCTTCTGTGCGTTTAGCCGCCTTGATGAAACTGAAAAATTTTTACATCTGGACACACGATAGTATTGGTGTCGGAGAAGACGGTCCAACGCATCAACCCATCGAGCAACTTAGCCAATTTAGAGCACTTCCAAACTTCTATGTTTACCGTCCCTGCGATGGCAGAGAAAATGTTAAAGCATGGCAAAAAGCGCTTAGTATGCAAGCCCCTGCGGCCTTTGTTTGTTCTCGTCAAAAACTTCGAGCGCTCAAAGACGATCGTGCCTATGGTGATGTTGAAAATGGTGGTTACCTTTTAAAACGACGCGAAAATGCGCAAGTCACGCTAATGGCAAGTGGAAGCGAAGTTTATCTTGCGTTGGAAGTGGCGTGTTACCTTTCCATGTTTGGTATTCCAAGCAATATGGTGAGCGTACCGTGTTTTGATCTTTTAAACGAGCAAGATGATGCGTATATTCAAACAATCATTGAACCCCAAACGAAAGTCATTGCAATCGAAGCGGGCGCAGGAATTGAATGGTATCGTTATGCTGATAAAGTCATCTGCATGGAGCGTTTTGGTGCAAGTGGCCCTGCGGAGCTTTTATTTGAAAAATTTGGCTTTACTGCTCA
Organism: Sulfurospirillum sp.; assembly: GCA_036171535.1. GTDB lineage: Bacteria > Campylobacterota > Campylobacteria > Campylobacterales > Sulfurospirillaceae > Sulfurospirillum. The sequence continues at coordinate 8,790 of JAVHRG010000005.1, forward strand.
TCAAGCGACAAAGAGTGCGTGCGAATTTTTAGGGCTTGATTATGAAGCACTCAAAGCAGAGTTAGAACGGGATAATGAAAAAAAACATTGTATTTGACCTCGATGGCACGCTTCTTGATACATTAGAAGACATTGCCATCAGTGCCAACTTTGCGCTTGTTACGCTTGGATTTGAAGCGCAAGAGCGTGAAAAATACCGCTATTTCGTAGGGGAGGGTGTTTTCAAACTATTTGAAAACATTTTCGCCTCCCATCCTCAAACTCCTGAGCTTATCCAACAAGCAGTTACTCTTTTTGAAACACATTATACAAAGCAGTTTAACCAAAATACCAAGCTGTATGAAGGTGTGAGTAAAATGCTGAGTTTCCTTCAAAAACGAAATTTTAAAATGGCAATTCTCTCCAATAAGCCAGACTCCTTTACCAAAATGTGCGCGATAAAATATTTACGTCAATGGAAGTTTGACGTCGTTTTTGGTGCACGTGAGGGAGTTCCTAGAAAGCCCGATCCAAGAGGAGCTTTAGAGATAAGTGAGCTTTTACATGTAACGCCAAACGACTGTTATTATCTTGGCGATACGATGATTGATATGAAAACAGCCAATAGTGCTGGTATGATAGCCATCGGGGCATTGTGGGGATTTCGAGAGGAAAATGAACTCAGAGAACATGGGGCAAAGTATTTAGTGCAAACCCCCAGCGAGGTGATTAAGCTTCTCGCTGAGGTTTAGGTTTTAAGATTTAAACTTTCCTAATTCATTGTTGAGGTTTTCGGTCATCGCATGAAGATGCTCGGATGCTTGAGAAACATTGTCGATGCTCGTGACATTCTCTTTGGAAATGACATTAATTTTTTCAATCTCTTCAACCATCCCTTTGATCTGCGTTGCTGTATGTACAAAATTATTGACGGTTTCATGTGCCCCTTCAATGGTTTTTTGAATCGTTGCATCGATGCTATTCATACCATGTTGTAATTCGATAGAGATGGAAGCAAGGGCATTCACTTCCCCAGCATTTTGAGCAATATCTGTGTTGG
>JAVHRG010000005.1:9928-27604 GCA_036171535.1 Sulfurospirillum sp.
CATTGGCATTTTGACTAACGGTATTAAGGCGTTCTGCCAAGCTTTGCTCTTTGGCAGCTGTTGCTTGCATCGTTTTTTCTAAATGTTCTGCTTGATCTTTAACAGTATTGATGTCTTGTTGTGTTTTATGCAATGCTTCTTGTGAGGCAGTCGCTTTTTGAACCGATACCTCAATTGCATTGGTGAGCATAATACCACTCTCTTTGGTTTTACTCACGATCTTAGCTTCCGCATCCACATTTCTCACAACTTCTGAGGCCGTACGTGAAAGTTCTTCTGAGATAGAAGCGTTTTCATTACTAATCTCTTTAGATTTTTTGACAATTTCATGAAGCTTCTCAATAAAGAGATTAATATTATTCGAAACTTGCCCAAATTCATCGTGACTTGAGGCTTGAAGCCTTTGTCTAAGATCGCCTTCGCTACTGGACAGATCTTTGACAACATGGTTGAGTTTATCAAGAGGATTAAGAAGCATTTTGATTAAAAAGGCCATAATGGCGATGGAAAGAACAAGCATCATTAAACCCATCACGAAAAGTTCTTTCACTTGAGCATTCAAGAATTCATAGGCGGTTTCTTTATCAAACGTGATACCTGGAATCCAATTCGTCTCTTCAGACATTTTAAAAGCAAAAAGTTTATGTTCACCCTCTTGCGTATATTCAATAATACCTTCCGGCTCTCCTTTAAATCTTTGGCTTAAAATAGATTCTTTCCCAAGAAACTCAGCTTTAGGATGGGCAACAATCGTTTTTTTAGCATCCAAAAGCATGCCATAGCCACCATTGAAATTAATATCACTAACAGCTTTTACAATATGCTTTAGCTCAAAAGAAGTTGCAACAATGCCGATGGTTTTACCATTTTTAATAATGGGAGCCATAACTGCAACAAGATCGATTGGGTCGGCAGAACCTCTGTAAATATCGGTCATACCAGATTTTCCCGTTGTTTTCCCCATAATATACCATGGACGTGCTCTTGGGTCAACTTTTGCAATCGTATTGCTTCCATAGATCATGACACCGCTGGATTCTATACCCAAAAAGCTATCGCGTCCACCCGATGAGAGTGTTGTCTCTTGTAAAACAGCTTTGATTTGTGACTCACTCATCGTTTCAACATCCGTGAGCATACGAGCAGAACTCTCTAAGCCATGTTTTTTACTTAAAATCCAGAGGTCGATATAATCGGTCAATGAACGTGATGCCATCTTGAGGGTTGATTCAACTTGGGTGATACTGTTTTTTTTGGTATCAATATAGCTTACAAAACCAAATGCTGTAAGGCTAATACAGATTAAGAGTGCAATAATCAGCGTAACCTTCGTCTTGAAGTTCATCATGACTCCTTGGGATTATTTTTGAGTAATAAATGCAAAATAGGGATTTTATACTATATAAAGCGAAAGACATATTTTATTATAACACGGGAAATATGACCAAAATGAGACTTTTTGATTATAGCATGCTCAGATGAGAAAAGCGTTAGTTTAGTGTGTCAGTAGCGTTATTTTAGGGTATACGTGAAATTTTGCATCAAAATACAGCAAGAGAAACTCCCTTGCTGTCAAAAATATCTCTTATGACTTAAATTTACCCAGTTCGTTGTTGAGATTTTCAGTCATTACATGTAAATGTTCAGATGCTTGAGAAACGTTGTCAATGCTCCCCACATTCTCTTTAGAAATTGCATTTATTTTTTCGATTTCATCGACTATTTTTTTAATTTTTGAAGCGGTGTCAATAAAATCATGAACGGTATGGTCACTCTCATCAATAGTTTGATGGATGATATTTGCAACATTGTTCATTCCCTTTTGCAGTTCAACTGAGATGGAAGCAAGGGCATTCACTTCCCCAGCATTTTGAGCAATATCTGTGTTGGCATCCATGATGGATTGAACGACAACATTGATCGTTGCATCAATTTCCACAAGGCTTTTTTGAGTGCGCTCAGCTAGTTTTCGTACTTCATCGGCAACCACGGCAAAACCACGTCCATGTTCCCCTGCACGTGCCGCTTCAATGGCAGCATTCAGGGCTAAAAGGTTGGTTTGATCGGCAATATCACGAATAATACCAAGAACATCTTTCACTTCATTGGCATTTTGACTAACGGTATTAAGGCGTTCTGCCAAGCTTTGCTCTTTGGCTGCTGTTGCTTGCATGGTGAATTCAAGTTGCTCCACTTTCTCTTTTACGTCTGAAATATCTTTTTGGGTATTAACGAGGGCTTTTTGTGAATCCTTGGCTTTAAGGACAGAAGATTCAATGGACTTCACTAGGGAAATACCTTCTTCTTTGGTGTTTTCAATTATTTTAGATTCAGTATCGACATTGCGTACCACTTCGGATGCGGTACGTGAAAGCTCTTCTGAGATAGAAGCATTTTCATTACTAATTGTTTTAGATTTTTTCACGATCTCATGCAGTTTTTCAATAAATTTATTGATATTTCGTGATACATGTGCAAATTCATCATTGGTTGAGGTTTCAAGCCTTTGCCTGAGATCGCCTTCAGCACTTGAAAGTTCGTGTACAACATCATTGAGATGACCCAGCGGACGAAGGAGTATTTTAATCAGTATAATCATGATGCCGATAGAAAGAACTAACATCACGAAGCCTGCTATCATAAGACTTTGAACTTGTACCTTTAAAAAGGCATACGCGGTCTCTTTATCAAATGTGATTCCTGGTATCCAACCTGTTTGTTCTGAAATTTTAAAAGCAAATATCTTTTTCTCACCATTAAAAATATACTCAATAAATCCCTCTTTTTTGTCTTTAAATTCTTGACTCAGTGTTGACTCTGTTCCAAGGAGTTCTTTTTTAGGATGGGCTAGAATCATCTTTTTTGTATCCAAAAGCATCCCATATCCACCATCAAAGTTAACATCTCCAACTGCTTTTGTGAGCGTTTCCAAGGGGAGGTCTATACCAAAAACACCAATGATGGTATTGTTTTTCATAATGGGCGCCATCACCGTTACCATCAGTACTTTCGCCGTTGCACCTACATAAGCATCGGTAATGCCTTCTTTTCCCTCTGCTTTCGCTTGCTTATACCAGCCTCTCGTTTTAGGATCGTACCCTTCCGCTTTCTTTTTTCCACTACCATAAAACATTCGGCCATCTTCAAATCCTGCATACGCATCTAACGCATCAAATGTTTTCGCCATCTCTTTCAGTTTGGCTTGAAGTTCTGACTCATCCATCGTGGCACTGTTACTTAAGGATCTTGCATAACCTGCGACACCTTTTTTCTTCGATTCCACCCAAAGGTCGATGTAATCTGTTAAGGCACGCGATGCCATTTTCAGGCTTGATTCAACTTGAACAACACTGTTTTTCTTGGTATCAATATAGCTTATGGTACAAAAGATACTGAGGCTTAAAAACATTAGCACTGAGATCGTCAGGATGATTTTGGCTTTGAATGACATGGTCATACTCCTTGGGTTGGTTCTTTGTTTAAAACGATACAACCTATGAATGAAAAAATAGAATTTTTCATATTACATTATAAGATGTAAGTTTAAAATAGAAAAACGACTCGTAAAAGACTTTTTACATGTAAAGGTAAAGGTAGTAAATATGGGAGGTGCTAAAGAAACAACAAGCAAGATTTTGTTACAATCGCTTCTAAAACTACACAATGAGGATCTCTTATGTTACTTTTAACACCAGGACCAACTCCCGTTCCTGAAGCCGTCCGTATGGCGATGAGTACACCAACCATTCACCATAGAACACCTGAATTTGAGGCAATTTTTGAAAAAGCTAGAGGCTATTTAAAAAAACTGTTTGATATGGAAGAAGTTTTGATGCTCGCAAGTAGCGGAACTGGAGCGATGGAAGCCTGTGTGCTACATTTATGCCAAAGCAAGGCGATTGTCGTCAATTCAGGCAAATTTGGCGAGCGTTTTGGCAAGATTTGCGCAGCGTACAATAAACCCTTTGTCGAAATTAAAAATGAATGGGACACCCCTGTGAGTGTGGATGCGATTGTTGAGCTTGTTAAAAACGACCCAAGCATTGATGCTGTGTGTATGCAAGTGTGTGAAAGTGCAGGCGGCCTTCGTCATCCCGTTGAAGCCGTAGCCAAAGCAGTGAAAGCGATTCGCCCTAACATTATGGTGATTGCCGATGGTATCACCGCTGTGGGTGTTGAAAAAGTCGATACAACCAATATTGACGCGTTAATTTCAGGCAGTCAAAAAGCGTTGATGCTCCCTCCAGGTCTTGCGTTTATTGGTCTGAATGCCAAAGCGTTAGAGATCATTGAAAATGGTGGCGTGGGTTACTACTTTAACCTCAAAACGGAACTTAAAAATCAACGAAAAAACACAACGGCATGGACAGCAGCAACGACACTGGTTATTGGTCTTGTCGCTATGTTTGAACTCATTGACTCTGAGGGTGGGTTGGATGCACTCTATGCGGATACGGCAAAAAGAGCGCATGCGACTAATAAAGCTTTGCAAGCCTTGGGATTGCACATCTATCCAAAAGTACCCGCTAAAGCGATGAGCGCAGTGTTGCATGACGATGCGAGCAAAATTCGCAAGATTTTGAAAAGTAAATACGGTGTCAATATAGCAGGTGGACAAGATCACATTAAAGAGACACTTTTTAGAATCAATCACATGGGTCTTGTCAATGTGTATGAGACTGCGTGGACACTCAATGCTGTTGAGCTAGCTCTTGCAGAACTTGGCAATCGAGCATACGATGGCACTGCCAATAGGGTCTTTACCCAAGAATTTTATCAAGGTTAATAATGATTTATGAGCACGAAATACCCACGGGAAGTAAGCTTTATTTTGGAGAGAGTGCCAAGCTAAAGCGAAAGATTGAAAATGTGGCAAGTGAACTTTTTTACGATGCAGGATTTGAAGAGATAGTAACACCCTTCTTTTCCTATCATCAGCATAAAAGTATTGATGAAAAAGAGTTGTTGCGTTTTTCAGATGAACAAAACCATATTGTCTCATTACGAGCCGATAGTACGATGGACGTGGTGCGTTTAATCACCAAAAGAGTAGATAGAACGACCAATCATTCCAAATGGTTTTACATCCAGCCGGTGTTTCGTTATCCTAGCCATGAAGTGCATCAAATTGGGGCAGAGCTGATTGGTGAAGAAAATTTGAGTTTGAGCATCGCCACCAGCTTATCTATTTTTGAAAAATTTGAGCTCAAACCGCTTTTACATGTAAGCAATATTAACATTCCAAAGATCCTCTCTGAAATGCTGAATTTAGATCTTAAAATCTTTGAAAAAGGAGAGCTTCAAAAGCTTTTAGCTCTCAATATTCCATGGCTGACAAAACTAACCTGTTTGCAAACATTGGAAGAGTTAGAAGCGGTTATTGAAGAGGTTCCTGCGGTTCTTAAGGTCGAACTTGAAAAGCTGAAAGAACTCTCTGCGCATATTTCGTATGATAATATTGTTTTTTCGCCGCTTTACTATGTGAAAATGCGCTATTATAATGCGCTATTTTTTAGATTTATCTATAAAAATTACACACTAGGTTCTGGTGGAAGTTATGACTGTGAGGGCATTGGCTCAAGTGGTTTTGGACTTTACACCGATGATTTGATCGAAATATTAATTAAAAGAGATGGACAATAAGATGAAAGCTGATATGATCGTAGGAATTCAATGGGGCGATGAAGGAAAGGGTAAGATCGTTGATCTTATGGCACAACATTATGATGTCGTATGCCGTTATCAAGGTGGTCACAACGCAGGTCATACGATCTGGGTGGATGGTGTACGTTATGCACTTCACTTGATTCCTTCTGGTATTTTAAATCCGAAAGCACTCAATGTCATTGGCAATGGTGTGGTTGTATCCCCCGAAGCTCTTATCAAAGAGATGGCGCAATTTGAGAAACTTGCAGGTCGTCTGTTTGTCAGCGATAAAGCACATATGATTCTCAATCATCATATTTTAATTGACCAAGCGAAAGAAAAACTTCGTGGCGCTAAAGCCATTGGTACAACGGGACGTGGCATTGGACCAAGTTACGGTAGTAAAATTGAGCGTAGCGGACACCGTTTGGGCGAATTGAGAGATACAAATAAACTATCACATGCTTTGGTTGAATTTTACGATGAAAATAGAGCCCTCTTTACGGCACTTGGCATTGTAACGCCTAATTTTGAAACACTTAAAAGTGAGTTAGATGGCTATGCTAAAGCCCTTTTACCCTTTTTAACAGACACGACGCACATGGTTTGGAAATGTTTGGATGAAAATAAAAAAGTATTACTAGAAGGTGCGCAAGGTACAATGCTCGATGTAGACCATGGTACGTATCCGTTTGTAACGAGCTCCAATACCATCAGTGCGGGTGCATGTGTTGGTTTGGGACTCAATCCTAAAGATATTGGTAAAGTGACAGGTATTGTCAAAGCATACTGTACCCGTGTGGGTAATGGACCATTCCCTACCGAAGATTTTGGAACTGAGGGCGATGAATTGCGTGAAAAAGGTCATGAGTACGGTACTTCTACAGGTCGCGCTCGTCGTTGTGGTTGGTTTGATGCCGTTGCCTGCCGTTATGCCAGTCGCATCAATGGATGTGATGATCTTGCCATTATGAAGCTCGATGTGTTGGATGGTTTTGAAACCATTAAAGTGTGTGTTGCGTATGAAGTAAACGGTCAGAGGGTTGAAACGTTACCACAAGATTTGGATAATGTTAAACCAATTTATGAGGAACTTCCGGGGTGGAAGAGTGTTGTGGGATGCCGTAAATTTGAGGATCTTCCCCAAGCTGCCAAAACATATCTTAAACGCCTTGAAGTCTTGACAGGCACCAAAATAGGACTTATTTCAACAAGCCCTGATAGAAACGATACAATTATTTTGTAAGAAGATACTACTATAGCGCTCTTGATACACCTGAGCGCTATAGAGCTTACCTCTTCGGAGGTCGTAATATTTTGCCGTTTTGCAAAAGGATCTTTCATCTTTACATGTAAAGGTAATTTATGAAAAGCCAGTTCTCTAAGATTGCTAAAATTCGAAAACAAAAACGTGATGCAATCGAGCGTGAACTACTAAAAAGCCAAAATAAAGAACGAATGTTAAACCATAAAATAGCGGCTCTGTACGATGAAATTTCGGCAGTTGAGATACCTAAAGAGGGTATGATTTCACTGCTTCTTATGGTTGGTGAGCAAAAAAGTATTTTAAATCGTGATAAGAAGCGTTGTGAACAAGAACTTTTTGTTGTTCAACGTAACACAAAACTACTGCAATCAGAGTATAAAAAAGCACATATTGAATATGAAAAATTTAAGTATCTTGAAGAGCAAGAACTTCAGACGATGATGGATAAGCTCAAACGTGAAGAACAACTCTATTTGGATGAAATATCAACGATGTTATTTGCGGGTGAAATAAGTAAAAAAGGTCGAGAATGAAGTGTATTTGGATCTTGTTGATAAGCTCTTTAGTGTATGCAGAAACGATTGATTGTACGCAGGTCTTTGAAACGCGCAAAGGTGAACTTTTGCATGAAGTTGAAAAAATTGACGAAGCACGACAATCCTTTGAAGCCTTACAAGCCGCTACCAATGCACTTTTTGAAAAACAAAAAAATGTGCTCAAAGAGAAAGAAAATGCACTTGCCAAGACCAAAGCTGAAATTGAAGCCAAAGAGCAACAGATTAGTGCAATGCTGGCTGAAAATAAAAAGCTTTTAGAGCAAGTTGAATCGAAGAAGAATGATAAGCTAGATGAAACCTACATTAAAATGAAAGACGCAGCAGCAGCTGCTATTTTTGAAAAACTTCCTGTGCATGAGGGTGCAGCTATGATGTTTGGGTTGCCTGCTAAAAAAGTATCACAGATTTTAGCTAAAATGAATCCTCAAATTGCCTCTGAAATTATGCAACAACTTAAAAAAGGTCCTCCTTTTGTAGAAAATAACCAAACAAAAGAGTGACAAAACTACCATAGCGTTCTCTAAACAGATATTTACCTTACATTTGATACAATATGTCAAAATTCAGAAGTAAGGTTTATGGATGAAAATCAGATTGCCTCATGCCCCTTATATTGCCAATAAAATAGCGATCGATATTTTAAATTGTGGATTTGTTACCATGAATAAGGGCTTAGAGCCTATTGTAAAAGTCGCTGAGGATTTGATTGTTGCCGATATTAAACAAGAGAGTGCGCTTGAAGAGCGTGTAACAGAGATTTTGGATCAAAATGAAGATGAGATGGAGTTTCAGAGGGTTGACCGACGAAATATGTTTTGGCTTATTAAGAAAAAGCTCGCACGCGAGTTTGGTGTGATTTTATCGTATGAAGATAGGTACAATGAAATTGCGCATAAAATTTTAGAGACCTGCTGGAAAAGTGACTTGATCGAATACAATGTCACCGAAAATCGCGTTAAAAATATTGTTTATACAGCGATTGAAACTTATGTTGCAACGTTTCAAGCAATTGAAGATGATGTAGCTGAGCGTATTTCGAATTATAAACGAACTCTAGTACCAGGTTCCGAAGAGTACGATTTGATTTTTGAAAAGCTTTATGAAGAAGAGCTTAGAAGAAGAGGGATGTTAGTATGATGTTAAAACCTGTATGGATTTATCTTGAAAATGGCGTTTTCTTAGAAGCAAAAAGTTTTGGCTTTGAAGGTTCAAAAACAGGAGAGATCGTTTTTAATACTTCCATGAGCGGTTATCAAGAGATTATGAGTGATCCAAGCTATGCGGGACAATTTGTTGTTTTTACGATGCCAGAAATTGGAATTGTAGGCTGCAACGAGAATGATATGGAAAGTTCTACGATTTATGCAAGTGGTATGTTTGTGAGAAACCTCAATGAAACACCTTCAAACTTTCGTTCACACGAGACATTGCCCGAGTTTTTGAAAAAATATAAGAGTATGGGTATTTGCGATATTGACACACGCTATTTAACCAAAATGATTCGAGATTCTGGACCTAAGATGATGATTGCATCCACAGAAGTCAGTGATCTTGAAACACTTAAAGCGATGTTAGCAGCGAGTCCTCGCATTGAAGATGTTAATTATATTGAAAAAGTCAGTACACCCAAATCCTATTTACATGTAAACGGTGTTTGGGATGCAGAAGCACAAGCGTATAATGCAACACCAAAGCGTTTGGGTAAGAAAATTCTTGCTGTAGATTTAGGTATTAAACGCAATATCTTAAATGAACTCTGTGAAGTAGGGTTAGATGTTGAAGTTGTGCCTCACGATTTTAGTGCGGATGATGTGATCGCTCGTTATAAAAAAGGTGATATTCATGGACTCTTTTTGTCCAATGGTCCTGGTGATCCAATGATTTTGAAAAATGAAGCAGCACAAATCAGTAAATTAATTGAGGCGAAAGTGCCTATATTTGCCATTTGCCTTGGACACCAACTCCTCTCTATTGCACATGGTTACCCCACATATAAATTAAAATTTGGGCAACATGGCGGTAATCATCCTGTTAAAAATATGAAAACTAATATTGTGGAAATTACAACACAAAACCATAATTACAACGTTCCCGATGATATTTGTAAGGTTGCTCGCATTACACATGTGAACCTTTTTGATAATACCATTGAAGGACTTGAATACAATGACTCTCCGATTTTCTCAGTACAGCATCACCCAGAAGCAAGTGCAGGCCCACAAGAGAGTAGATATATTTTCCAAGAGTTTGCCAATAGACTTTAAATAACGGAGCAATGCCATTAACGCCATCGACATTACAGCAATCATTAGTGTTGCGTTTTTAGGAAGTTTAGGGCATTGCATCGGTATGTGTGGAGGATTTGTCATGGCATACAGTAGTGCCAAGATTGATTCTTCTACCTCCTCTTTCAGACAATTTCTTGCCCATATTACATACAATCTAGGAAGAATTAGTTCCTATACGTTTCTTGGCATGTTTTTTGGTGCTCTGGGGAGTATATTTACCTTTTCTGCGCAGATTAATGGTTATTTTTATTTTGTCATCGGCATCCTTATGGTTTTAATGGGATTTTCCATGATGGGAAAAATAAAATTTTTAACTTCATTAGAGGCAACCATCGCTTTTAACCCTTTGATTAAGACACTTTTTTCACATCTCATTCATTCCAAATCTATGGGGAGTTTTTATGGCTTAGGTCTTCTAAATGGCTTTCTACCTTGTGGTTTGGTCTATTTCTTTTTAGCGGCGGCTACTACTTCAGGTTCTTTTCTTTTGGGCGGCTTTACCATGGTACTCTTTGGGCTTGCAACCATGCCAGCGATGTTAGGGCTTGGATTTATTGTTGGTTTTTTAAAAGGGAGTGAATTTAGAGAAGTGATGATAAAAATAGCTTCATTTATTATTGTCGGTTATGGAATTTATATGGCATACCTTGGTTACAGTGCGGCAATTATATGAAGTTAGAGCAATATCAAAGTGCAATCGAAAGCAGTAATATCATCTCAAAAACTGATATTTTTGGCATTATTACCTTTGTAAATGATGAGTTTTGCAAGATTTCGGGCTATACAAAAAAAGAGTTAGTAGGCAAAAACCATAATATAGTAAGGCATCCAGATGTCCCTGCCTCAACCTTTAAGCAACTGTGGCAAACGATACTTCAAAAAAAAACCTATAAATCAACCGTTAAAAATTTAGCAAAAGATGGGAGTACGTTTTATGTCAATACAACGGTTTTCCCTATTTTAGACGAAAATGGCGATATTGAAGAGTTTATTGCCATTCGTTATGATGTGACAGAAAGTGTCCGCTTAAGTGAGGCTTTGATAGCCAAAGATGAAGAGCTTGAAGAACTCAATGCAACCCTTGAAGAGAGAGTTATAGAGCAGACAAAAGCCTTAACAATTCTGAATCAAACTTTGGAAGAGCGTGTTAGGGAAGAAGTCGAAAAAAATCGTGAGAAAGATCGTATTTTATTTCAGCAATCACGTCTTGCATCGATGGGCGAGATGATTGCCAATATTGCGCATCAGTGGAGGCAACCCCTTTCTGAGCTCAATATTACTCTTTATAAAATGAACAAACTCTACCGTCTTCAAAATGAAGGTAAAGGGATAGAGTTTGAAGATAGCTACGAACATGCTAAAAAAATTGTTTCCAAAATGTCTAAAACTATTGAAGATTTTCGTCATTTTTTCAGTCCTGACCGGCAAAGTGAAGTTTTTGCACTGAGTCTCGTAGCCCATGAAGCAATGGATATTATGCGAGGTACGTTAGAAAAAAATGAAGTCATAATAGATCTTAATGTAAAAAAAGATGCTAATATCAGAGGGTATTTCAATGAATTCTCTCAGGTTCTAATCAATTTAATCAATAATACGATTGATGCATTTTGCAACAACAAAATAAAAAATAGATTAATTTATATTGAAATTGACACATTAGGGCTTGGAGATGCTATAATTAAAGTCTGCGATAATGCTGGTGGAATTGAGTCAACTATTTTAGATAAGATTTTTGAGCCGTATTTTACAACAAAACATGCTAGTGCGGGCACTGGTCTGGGGCTTTATATGAGTAAGATGATTATCAATAATAGTATGCAAGGATTTATCGTTGCAGAGAATTGCAATGATGGAGTCTGTTTCACTATCACTATTCCTTCAGTCAAAGAGTGAAAAGGAAGAGCTATGAGTGGATTGTCTAAATTGACGGTTTTGTTCGTTGAAGATGAAGAAGATCTAAGAAATGCCTTAGAGAGTGCAATTGGGGATGAGTTTGCTAAGTTTATTGTTGCACGCGATGGTGATGATGGGTTAAAAAAATTCAAAAAATATAAACCCGACATTGTTGTAACAGATATTATGATGCCTGTTATGGATGGTTTAATGATGGCAAAAGAGATTAAACATATATCTAAACAAACACCCATTATTATTTTAAGTGCATTTAGTGAAAAAGAGCGGCTTTTAGAGGCAATTGACGTTGGTATTGATAAGTACTTAATTAAACCGATAGATCCAGATGAGCTCTTAAATACGCTTAAATTTGTTTCTAAAGAGATGTTGGATCAAAGTGATGTTCTTGAACTCGGTTTTGGCTATCAATTTGATAAAAGTAGACGGGTTTTAGTTAAAGAGGGTAAAACGATTTTCTTAACGAAAAAAGAGTTACTTTTTATCTCAGTCCTCGTTAAAAATTTAGGTGTATTTGTGCTTCATGAAGAGATTAAAAAGTATGTTTGGACAAACAAAAAAGTAACAGATTCAGCCATACGTACCTTCATTAAGCGTGTTCGCGAAAAAACAGATAAAGAGTTTATCAAAAATATCCCCGGTCTTGGCTACAAAATCAATACGCAAGAACGATAATTTCGTCGTTCTTGTACCGCAAATTATAAATTTTTTCTTAACTTTTTTTATTTAACACAAATTTAATCTTCTTAAGCTTCGTTGTAGATTTTGTGCACTATAATTCCTACATTATGTGATATTTTTGTGACATAAAAACACAAGTAGGAGGAATTGATGCAGGCTAGAGATGCATTGAACTATGACTATTCAGTAGCCAAATGTTTTACCTACGCAGCGATCCTTTTTGGAATCGTTGGTATGTTAATAGGCGTGGTTATCGCTTATCAAATGGCTTTCCCTGAGTTGAATTACTTGGCAGGTGAATATGGTACTTTCAGTCGTTTAAGACCATTACACACGTCAGGAGTAATTTTTGGATTCTTACTAAGCGGAATCTTTGCAGCATGGTACTATATTGGGCAAAGAGTACTCAAGGTTTCGATAGCAGAGTCGCCATTTTTAATGTTCATTGCAAAGCTTCACTTTTGGCTTTATATGATCTTAATGGTAGCTGCCGTTATCTCCCTTTTTATGGGTATTTCTACTTCTAAAGAGTATGCAGAACTTGAATGGCCTTTGGACATTCTTGTTGTCGTGGTATGGGTACTCTGGGGATTGAATATCTTTGGTCTCATTGGTATTAGACGTGAAAAGACGCTTTATATTTCTATGTGGTACTTTATCGCAACATTTCTTGGCGTTGCTATGTTGTACCTTTTTAACAACATGGAAGTTCCAACCTACTTTGTTGCAGGTACAGGAAAATGGTATCACTCTGTGTCTATGTACGCAGGTAGTAACGATGCAATGGTTCAATGGTGGTATGGTCACAATGCGGTAGCATTTATTTTCACCGTGCCTATTGTTGCGATGATCTACTACTTTTTACCAAAAGAGTCTGGTCAACCAGTTTTCTCTTATAAACTTTCACTTCTCTCTTTTTGGGGTTTGATGTTCGTTTACCTTTGGGCAGGTGGACACCACCTTATCTACTCTACCGTTCCTGACTGGGTTCAAACCATGGGTTCAATCTTCTCAATCATTTTGATTCTTCCATCTTGGGGTAGTGCGATTAACATTCTTCTTACGATGAAAGGGCAATGGGGTCAACTTAAAGAGAATCCATTGGTTAAATTGATGATTTTTGCTTCAACATTCTATATGTTTAGTACACTTGAAGGTCCAATTTTAGCGATTAAATCTGTTAACGCGCTTGCGCACTTTACAGACTGGATCCCTGGACACGTTCATGATGGTACGTTAGGCTGGGTTGGTTTTATGATCATGGCAGCACTGTTTCACATGGCTCCTCGTATGTTCAAACGTGAAATTTACAGCAAAAAATTAATAGAAGCACAATTCTGGATTCAAACAACGGGTATTGTCTTATATTTTTCAAGTATGTGGATTGCAGGTATTACTCAAGGTATGATGTGGAGAGCGACAGACCAATTTGGTAACCTTGCTTATTCATTTATTGATACAGTAACGGTACTTATTCCATATTATGCAATTCGTGCAACAGGTGGTTTATTATACCTTATCGGTTTCTTCATGTTCACTTACAATATGTATAAAACAATGACTGTTGGTAAAGCTATTGAGTCTGAGCCTCAAAATGCTTCACCTATGGCAGCGTAAAAGGAGGATAGGATTATGTTTCATTGGTTAGAAAGAAACCCATTCTTTTTTGCGGTAGGTGTATTTTTAGTGATTGCGTATGCGGGGGTTGTCACCATTCTTCCAGACTTCATGGAAAGTGCTCGTCCTGTTACAGGAACAAAACCGTATACTGTATTGGAACTTGCAGGCCGTCAAGTCTATATTAAAGATGACTGTAATGCGTGTCATTCACAATTGGTTCGTCCATTTAAATCTGAGACAGACCGTTATGGTATGTACTCACTCAGTGGTGAGTATGCGTATGATAGACCATTCCTTTGGGGTTCTAAAAGAACAGGACCAGACTTAATGAGGGTTGGAAATTATCGAACTTCTGATTGGCATGAATACCATATGGCAAGACCAACTGATGTTGTGCCAGGCTCTATCATGCCAGCGTATAATCATATGTTTAAAAACACTGCGGATATTGATACAGCCTATGCAGAAGCATTGACGGTTAAAAAAGTTTTCAATACGCCTTATGATCAACCGGATATGCCTAAACTTGGTACCCATGAAGAGGCTAAAAAAGCGGTCATGGAAGAAGCAGCACTCATTGTTGCTGATATGAAAAGTCAAGAGGTAAAAGAGGCATTTAAACGTGGCGAGATCAAAGAGATTGTGGCACTCATTGCCTATCTCAATAGCTTAAAATAAGGTGTTAACGGTGAGTATGGAAACAATTAGAGAGATTCAAGCGTATGCATATGTGGTCGCAACAATTTTTTTGGTCGCAATGATGTATGGTTATTTATATCATCTTTATAAAGCTGAAAAAAAAGGTACGCGAAACTACGAGAAATATGGTGACCTTGCATTACATGATAATATTGATGACGCTCCAATTGAAGACCGTACTCCATCAAACAAAGAGAAAGAATAAAGAGGAGCAATAAATGAATTGGCTGAATGACAATGTAAATGTGTTATCATTGCTTGGTGCAGCAGCAATTATAATTCTCACTGTTTTTGTTGTTGGTAAGTATATGAAGCAGATGAAAACCGACAAAAGTAGCGGTGAATTAGCAAAAGAGAATTGGGATGGCATTGGCGAATATAAAAATGCACTTCCTGTTGGTTGGGCACTCTCCTTTATCGGAGTTATTGTATGGTCAGTGTGGTATTTCCTTGCAGGATATCCTCTTAACGCCTATTCACAAATTGGCGAGTATAATGAAGAAGTGCAAAGTCATACTAAAAAATTTGAAGCAAAATTTGCTAATCCAGATAAAACAACCCTTATGAATATGGGCGAGGGTGTTTTCTTGGTACAATGTGCACCATGTCATGGTGTTACAGGCGATGGTATGAATGGAAAAGCTGCCAATCTTGGTAAATGGGGAAATGAAGCAGCGATTGTTACTTCTATTCTTAATGGTGCTAAAGGTTCAAATTATCCTCTTGGTGAAATGCCAGCGGGACTTTTGGATGCAGAAAGCGCACAAGCTGTTGCGGCCTATGTCATGCAAGAAATTTCTGTGGTTAAAAAAACCAAAAACCCTGCATTAGTTGAGAATGGTCGTGCACTATGGGCAACATGTGCTGCATGTCATGGTGATGATGGTAAAGGTATGGCAGGAAGTGCTCCAGATCTTAGCGTCTACGGCGATGCTAAATTTGTTGTCAATGTCTTAGGCATGGGCAAAAAAGGCGCTATTGGTAGTATGCCACAGTTTAACGATGGACGCTTAACTAATGTTCAAAAAACAGCGGTTGGCACGTATGTCAGCTCTTTAGTAAAATAAGGACTTGTCAATGGAAAATACTAATAGACACGTATTTGGACTTCATGGTATTACAGGGATGTTGATCGCAACCGTATTGTTGCTTTCTATCCTTGGGGTATTAACATTCTTTGGTTTAAAAGCACAACAAGCCGTTGCCAATAAACCTTATAAGATTACGGATCCGCAAGCACTTAAGATGAACGATGTTGCTAATGCGAATCAAAAAGTTATAGCAAAATAAGGGGCATAATATGGCTGAAAATATGGATAAAATCATCGCTCTTGGATTGGTTCTCACGGCTATAATTGCAGCGTGGGCAGTATTAACCCCAAACCATTTGTTTATCGGTTAATGAAGACCTTCTTACATGTAAAGGCAAAGAAGCTATTGCTTCTTTGCTTCATTGCTTTTTCCCCAGTGTTGATTTTTGCCAAGGAATTTGTCGTTTATGACGATAACCTAGAAGAGAAAACCGCCCAGAAAATTGAAGAGATGGGTAGTGAACTTTTTACTAAAAGTGGTGTGAAAGTTATCTTGATTGCTAAAAAAAGTGGTGAGGGTGAAAATATTCTCACGTATGAGCAAAACTTTGCCAAAAATCTAACCGCGCCTTATGTACTTCTAACCCTTTTTCAAGCAGAAAAAAAAGTAGATGTATACTATTCTAAAGGGCTAGAGAAAGAGTTTGATCGTGAAGCACTGCTTTCACCTTTTCCTTGGAGTGGTACTATTATTCCGTTGCTCACTTCCAAGAAGAATGAGGTCAGTGTAGGTCCTGCATTGCTGAATGGTTATGCTGATTTGGTGGAGCAAATTGCAGCCCATCGTAAAATAGAGTTAGAAAGCGCTATTGGTAGTGCTAATAAAATCACCATTAATATTGTTCGACTTCTGATTTATGGTTTTATGGTTGTTGTGGTAGGACTCATCATTTATAAAAGGATAAAAAGTCGTGGATAAAGTAAAAAATGAACGCAGCTACTATCCTTATGTGGTCGTAGGTATGATTATTGGATGTGTGATTGCTTGTGGCTTTACCGTTAAGATAGCTATTGACAATCCTGTTGAAATGGATACTTTTTATATGGAAAAATATCAAAAAGTTGAAAATAATATTAATGAAATTATGGAATTACAAGGAAAATTTGATGCCAAATTTGATCTTGCGTATTCAACAGAAAAATTTGTAATGGGACAAAATAGCATTACGCTAAAGCTCACCGATAAAAGTGGCGAAGCCATTAATAATGCAAATATCACAATGATGCTCTCTCGTCCTGATAGTAATAAAGAGAATAAGCAGTTATTGCCTTCTAATGTAGAAAATGGTAATTATACCTTTGGTCCTTTTGAAATTAATAAGCCAGGACGCTGGCAGATTTTGAGCAAAATAGAACTAGGCGAATTTAAAGGCTATCATAAAAATGAAGCCTACGCAGCAGAGTAGTTTCCCCTTTCTCCCTTAATAACCTGCGGTAAGGTTGGTTGTGTGATCTTACCGTTTTCTTTCATTTTGACATAAAAATCCATCTTAAATCTTTGCTTTGTTATAATAGTCCCTTTTACAAGGACTCTTTGCAAAAAAGTACCAATGGTGCGCGGGTATTCCGCCGAGGGAAACCCAATGTTAACGTAGTTTTTAGAGCTTTGCTCTAAAAGCGTGTCAAGAATTAAAATAAAGAGGAAAGATGTTAGAAGTTTTTGCGACGAGTCGTGCTGTACGCTCTTTTTATGACACCTTTTTAGATGCCAATACCCTTCTTCCCAAAGCTATCACGATTGCAGAACTTGAGCAGAAAGCTGTTCTTGTGCCACATCACACTTTAGTCGATGAAGATATGCGTGTGCTTCTGATGCAAGAAGCTTCTCGTTTTACCAAATTTGAACTCTTGTATATCGAGCGTGAATTTTTTACCTTTTTGAAAAACTCCACCTATCTGTTTCGTTTTTTTGAAGA
>JAVHRG010000006.1:0-7204 GCA_036171535.1 Sulfurospirillum sp.
TTACGAGTACTAAATTATTGCCATAAGCCTATAAAAAAAGGAATCGACGAGACAAGGGAACCGAGGACGATCAAAAAACATGCAATCCAAATCGTACCGTTTGGGTCTGATCGTCCAAAGAGAACAAGCATCAACGTTGAAAGAAGAGGTGTTACATATGAGAGAGAACCAATGAGCTTAATATCACCCTGCTTCATTCCATAATCCCATACAAAAAAAGCAATACCAACAGGTCCAAGCCCCAATCCAATAGCAGCAATTAACTCTTTTGGTTCGGGAATATATGTCTGCTCAAACACAAGGTGCGCCACAAGAGAGAGCAGCGCGCTTGCACCACAAAAAGCACCCACGGAGAGTGTAGGAACCGTCCCAAAATAGCGGGAAAGGACAGAATAACTACTCCAAATAAACGCACATAACAATGCGTACATATAACCTTGTGTATATTGAGAAGAAAATGTAATCTCTTTACCAAATCCTATTAAGACCAATGCTCCCAAAAACCCCAAAAGTGCCCCTAAAATATGAAACCATCGCAACTTTTCATTGGGTAAAAATGCACTTAAGATCACGATAAGTAAAGGCCAAAGGTAATTAATAAGATTAGCTTCCAAAGCAGGAGCACTTTTGAGAGCTAAAAAATAGAAGAAGTGGTAACCAAAGAGACCGTAAATACCAAGTAACCAAACTTTCCATGGTAATTTGAGATGAATGCCAATACCTTTTCCCTCTTTAATCCACAAAAAAAATCCTAGTGTAAAGGCAATGCTAAAAGCAATAAACGTTAATTCAAAAGGAGGAATACGGTTGGTAAAAACCGTAAATAAAGCTAAGGTTGCCCAAAGTAATATGGCAATAATGCCTGCAATGTTTCCTTTTTGTACACGATTCATTTTCATATCCATCATTATTGCGTTATAATTTGATCTTTTGAAAGGTAATATGTGAAAAAAATACTTCTCTGTGCTATTGTAGCACAAATCCCTTGGGCACTTTTGGCGAGCGACACCAGTATACTTGAGGAAAAAGCGACTCATGGTGACGCACACGCTGCTTATGAATTGGCTAAATACTATGAAGCACAACATGAATCTGATCGTTCATTCTTATGGTATAAGCAGGCTGCTATTTTAAGCTTGGAAACGAAAACGACACAAAATAAGGCACTTGAAAGTGGTTTAACAGAGCAACTTCAAAAAATAGAGCGTAAAGAAACTGTGTATAGCTCATTTTTAAGTCCGTACAATGATGATGCGGAAACCAAAAGTTCAGTGAAACAAATGGTAACACAATCCTTCGACATTGCTCCGTATAAGATGAACTATCTTTTACCAATTACCTATGATGCTGTTAGCCATGATAACAGAGATCATCAAGAGACAAAATTCCAAGTGAGTTTCCAAAAAGGTTTGACGGATAACCTCTTAGGCTTACATGAAAGTTTTGTTGTTGCCTATACACAAACATCATGGTGGCAAACAGCCGCGGAATCAGCGCCATTTCGTGAAACAAACTATCAACCTGAGCTCTTCATGATTATGCCGCACTTTGATAAAGACAGCTTTATTAAAGCCTACCAATTTGGTGTTTTGCATGAATCAAATGGACAAGGGGGAGATAAATCACGCTCTTGGAACCGTTTATATGCTAAAACATTTTTACAAGCAGGTGGCTTAGTCATCGCTCCACGTATTTGGTACCGCATTCCAGAGAATAGTGCCACAGATGACAATCCAAATATAGATGACTATCTTGGCTCTGCAGATCTTGAACTGATTTATCCGTGGAAACAACAGACATTTAAAATGCTCTTAAGAAATAATCTACAATCAGAAAACAACAGAGGTGCTGCGCAATTTGATTGGACATTCCCACTTTGGGAAAAAGATTTATTTGGATATGTACAACTGTACAGTGGTTATGCAGAAAGTCTTATTGACTATGATAAACGCAGTAATCGTATCGGTCTTGGCTTCGCGCTTTCCCGATAAATAAACGTAAAAGAAACTCCACTAAATGACGTGGGGTTTCTTTACATGTAAGCGTTAGTTAAAATCTCTTGGAGATCTTCTTGGACGCTCTTCACGAGGTCTAGCTTCATTAACTTTTAAAGTTCTTCCACCGATCTCTTTTTCATTAGTCGCTTCAATTGCAGCTAATGCCTCTGAATCATTTGGCATTTCAACAAAACCGAAACCTTTTGATCGTCCAGTCTCTCTATCACTGATGATTCTTGCACTTGATACTTCACCATACACTGAAAACATCTCTTGAAGTTGTTCTCCCGTCATTTCATACTTTACATTGCCCACGTAAATATTCATTTACCGTACTCCTCGTTTTTGGATCATTCACGTTACCTTTTGCCCGTAACTTTCGTTAACCTTAAGATAACACTGAACGACTTTGCAAAATCATTGTAGCATAAAATCAAGATTTCTAAGCAGTGAGAGGATTTTTTTTACTAACAATGAGAAGAAATGACACACTCTTATCACACACTCTCTTAAGAGAAATGGTGTTATAATAGATTAAACTTCTTGCGAAAGTGAGAAATCTAAGTACAAGCTTTTAATGCAGAGAGATCATAGCCTTTTAGAAGAATATTAAATTACCTTTTTTTGAGCTTTACGGTAAATGCATTCAAGAGTTTTTACGAAACTCTATTAAAAAAATAAAGAGGGGCAGATGAAACTAACCCATTTAGATGAGAAAGATCGACCAAAAATGGTCGATGTAAGTGACAAAGTAGAGAGTTTTAGAGTTGCTATTGCCAGTGGTACGATTACAATGAGTCAAATCGCCTTTGATATGATTATTTCACAACAAACAAAGAAGGGACCTGTTCTTCAAACGGCTGTTATTGCTGCCATTATGGGAACAAAAAAAACCAGCGACCTTATCCCTATGTGCCATCCATTGATGCTGACTTCTGTAAACTGTGACGTTGAAGAGCTTCCAGAACTTCCAGGATTTAAACTAACGGTTACTGCAAAACTCAAAGGACAAACGGGCGTTGAAATGGAAGCCCTTACGGGAGTGAGTATTGGTCTTTTAACCATTTATGATATGTCCAAAGCCATTGATAAATCAATGGTACTGAATGATATTCGCCTAGAATCTAAAAGTGGAGGTAAAAGTGGAAACTACACCCGAACTTCAGCTTGATTACCCTTGCCATTGGGAATACAAACTTGTTCTGAGTTCAGAGCACGATGTCACAACTTTAGTACAGGAGATACTCGAAGATCGCATTCATGAAATTCGAAAATCACAAAATAGTACTAAAGGCAATTATGCCAGTTACACCTTGCGCATACTTGTCCACAATGCTGACGATCGTAAAATGCTTTTTCATATGCTTAAAGCACATCAACATATCAAATTCGTACTATAAAAGAGGTTACCATGGAATCAACTTACACTATTTTTTTAGCCACTCTCAAAGAGAATAAAGAGCATGCCGATCTTTATAAACTCATCAGCGAACTTAGTTTTGAACTTTCTCGCAAAAAAATTCAACGCCTGAAAGATGAAGTCAATATTAACAATCGTATTAGCGAGCTATTTGAGCTCTATTGTAAAGCATTACAGGATGAGGGCCTTAAAACATCCCGTGCCATTTGCAGTGTCCTTGATGGTCTTTTGAAAGCGACTACGCACGATAAAGAAGCATTTTTATATAAAAGTATCTATGAAAAAGAGCAGTTAGAAAAAAGTATTTATTCACAAAAACAGCAGATTCGTACAACGCTCGCAGATACATTTAATACCCTAGAAATACATATTGCATCTATGCAGCCTGAAACAAAACAAAATGCCTTGACGGCGCTACATGATACAAAACTTCGTGGAATTGAAATGCTTGGAATTTTGAAAGAAACAACAGCAGAAGCACTTTTAACAACCCTTGAAAATGGCAGTGACATTGCTGACACCATTCATGAAATTACCAAAAATCTTGCATTTCAGACCATTCATGAAGGTGATTTTACGAAACAACGCATGATCAATATTTCAAGCACAATTATTGGCGCAAGCATTGAAATTGCGGATGAAGACTTAGGACATGCCAAAGACATTTTAGATGGCTCCATCAATGGTGTGAGAGAAGGTATCACTAAGGCCATTGAGAAGTTTAAAAATGATCTTAAGTACGCACCTACTGATGCAATGGAAGGACTACTTGAAACTGATCTTTCAGAGCTTCGTAAAGAACTTGTACGTATTGACGAGCAGTTTATTACCCTCTTAGAAGTCCTTGCTTCTCAAAGTGAAGGTATCTCGGCTAGCTTGATCAAAGAGATGATCAAAGAGATGAATAGTTCAACCGTAAAAATCAAACGTGCCGCAAATGATGCAAAAGAGGTCATTGGTGAGCGTATAGAACAACTTAAATCAGAGGCTTCTGTATTTGAAAAAACGTTTAAAGACAGAGCTGAGAAAAAATTTGAATCCCTGAAAAAAGATGTTAATGATTTGGAGAAAAAAGCCTCCGCTAAAGTGGAATCCTTCAAACAATTTGAATTTGAGAATGATACAGCTAAACAAGTTGCGCAAGAAGCGAAAAAATTAGGTTTTCGTGCGTGGGAAGTAGCAAAAAACATGATGGATGGCGCAGTTAAAGGGGCCAAAGAAGCCATGAAAAAAGAGGATAAATAGCCCTTATTTTACCTTTACATGTAAGGGAAAATCTTTACATGTAAAGATCCTATTCTGGCACGCTAGGCGCTGTAAAAACGATATTGAGAATATCATCGTTTGTTTTATCATTGGCTTTTGCAATTTCAGAAACGGATTGCTTACTGGAAGCAATAATCTGCTTATCTGCCAATACTTTGACCATCATCGCTTCATCTAAATCCACAAAGGCTGCCACTTTAGAAAGTGATGCATTCATCATCGCCCCAATAATTTTACCTTTTGGATTAACATCTTTTTCTTGTGGATCTAATAATGGTGTAACGATAAACACCGAAGTAACAAAAATCCCAAAAAACATAGAGACTAGTGTAGAGCGTTTTTTAAAGTAAGTGATAAATCCGCCCCAATTCTTGAGTAAGTGCAAACATGAAACGGCGACAAAAGCAAAACCTAACCAAATATGCAGTGCTTCACTGGAAAGCACACGAATTTTGAAATACATCATGACACCCGTAATGGAAACAACTGCAAACATAACCGTTAATAACGCACTTAATATATTTCTAGGGATAACGTTCATCTATAACTCCTTAATTTCGTTTGGAAGTATAGATGATCTATGTTAATCCTTTGTTAATTACTCAATGCCTTGCGAATGCATAAACATCACTTTATCTGCAACCATTTTCACTTTAATATACTGTTTTTCATCACCCCAAGTACAGTCACTCATACCAGCAAGCGAGTCGCATTTAGTTGCTTTTCCTAAAATATCGGTTACTTGAGTGTAACTCATGCCCACTTGAATCTTGTCATAATTCTCTTTGCTCAGCTTTGAACACCCTATAAAGACAAGCAACACTAAAGTCATCATGATATATCGCATGCTCACTCCTTGATTCGATCTTGTAATAGACTAGCATATTTTTACTGTTTTTTGACTTTTTGATACACTATATACTATTGTGATTACATTAAAAAAGTTTGTTGAAGAAGGAAGAGAAGGAGAGAGGTCATATGACCTCTCTAGAAGATAACGAAGATAGAGATTAATATCTGTATCTAAGTGCTAAACGAATATCAGAAGCTGATTTAACAAAACCCATGCCAGCAGCTGCTGCCTCAGATTCAGTCATAGGTGTACCCGTGTTCCCATCAAAGAACATATTACTACCAGAATATTTATAATCAATATAGGTATAAGTAACTTGTGCTGTCAAGTTTTTACCAACAACAGGTAAGATGTAGTAAATTTCATATGCATCACCACGTGTAGAAAGCTTAGAACCTGCTAAAGTATCTTCACCATAAGTGAAGCTTCTCCAGTATTTACTACCATGATTATACTCAAGTCCAAGTCTTTGGTTTTTCATAATACCAGGAACTTGAACACCTGTATAAATAGAACTACCTGTCTCTTTATCTTGAGAACCTAACATCTCAGCCATTTGCATAATACCAAACGGTGTCATGACACCATGTGCACCTTTTGGATCTGTTTGACTAAATGCATAAGAGAGGAAGAAAATACTATCATCTAAGAAATCACTGATACCATCACCAATGCCATTAACTTGAAGTGATAATGCACCACCTGTTAAATCACCCACATCTGCAAGCGCTATATGATAGGTATCAAGCATAGGATTTAGACTAGTATGATAATCACTAACATCAGCACCCATCATATTCCAGCCTTTAAAGTAATTCGCCATTACTTTATACTGACCATTATCATAGATTTGTAAAATAGCACCCGCTAGATCCATATTTGGAGAATTTAAACTACTTTTTGCATAAGGTAAAGCAGTTGTATATAATTGAGTGCCTGTAATAGATCCCATATAATTATCAAATGTACCATATTTTGAATCAGCATCTGAATTACCACGACCTAGACAAATTTTAAAGTACATACCTGAAATTCCCGTGACTTTATCCAAATCAAATTTAAAGCTTGCGCCATCAAATTCCATGTTGATATTATGACCAATTGGGGAAGCGGCATGCTCGTTATCAGCTCTTAGATTTGTTATAAAACCATCAACAGATGGACGACGACCAAAACTTACTGTATAAGGCACATCTCCCATATCTCCCATATAAAGGAAATACGCTTCTCTCAAACGAATCGTTGAATCATCTGGACTTTCAGAAGAATACCAATCCATATTTTGAAAAGGATTGTATCCAGTTGCACCATTATTTCCAAACATTTTATAAGCGGCCAAAGAACCTTTAAAAACTAAATTATCAGCTGGTTGTGCACTCATACCAAGAATGAGCTTATTAGTCCAAATACCATTTTTAGTATCACCTGCTGGTATCATTCCTGAATTGACTTTATAATCAACATAATCATAGGCTGTTCTAAAATCAACATCCCATTTAATATTATCACCTGCATCATGCGCTTTAATCTCAGAAACCTGAGCTTTTAGAGCGTCCACATTGATTTTTGATTGAGCATTTTTTAGCTCTGCCATTTGCACTTTAAGCGCCTCAACTTCTTGCTTGAGTGAATCATCAGCAGCAAATGCTGATGATGATAATGCAGCTC
>JAVHRG010000007.1:0-7184 GCA_036171535.1 Sulfurospirillum sp.
ATCGCATTGCTATTATGCAAGGTGGCTCGGTGATACAAATCGGTACTTCCGATGAGATTTTAAAAAATCCTGCCAATGAATATGTACACTCCTTCTTTAAAGGTGTCAATGTGGGTGGCGTGATTACCGCCAAAGATATTGCAAGTACACAACAAGTGACCATCATCCAAAAAGATGGTCAAGGAACATTGATGGCGCTTCAAACTCTGAGAGATCATGATCGTGAGTTTGCTTATATTGTGGATCGCAGAAAACGCTTTTTAGGTGTGGTATCGGTCGATAGTCTGCGCGCCAAACCTAAACGCGAAAGCATTGATGTCGCCTTTTTAAAAGAGATACCCATCATTGATGGAGCAACCTATCTCAATGATATTGTAGGCATTGTTGCCAGTACGCCCTACTCCGTACCGGTTGTCGATAAAAATCAAAAATATATAGGCGCAATTTCTAAAGCGACCCTTTTAAAAGCATTGGATTACCAAGGGGAGGATGACAATGAGTGAATCAACAGCAAATCCATGGGACGTAGCTCCCAGTACACAAGATGGTTGGTTAACTGACCAATCTGCTCCACCTCTTGATGTCTCTTTTGACTGGTTAGACCCTTTTAAAGAGACCTTTATTCCCTTAGATCGTTATGTAGAATCAGGATTAACATGGACCGTAGCGTATTTTCGGGATCTCTTTCAATCTATCCGTATTCCGATTGACGTGGTTCTTAGTACGATTGGAGATTTCTTTAGCTCTATTCCTGCCACCATTTTTATTGTGGTTGTAACGCTTCTTGCATGGCAGTTTGCGGGGCGTAAAATTGCGATTGGTACATTTATCTCGCTTATTATCATTGGCTTGATTGGCGCGTGGGGCGAAGCGATGATAACGCTCTCTTTGGTCTTTACTTCGGTCTTCTTTTGTTTAGTGATTGGTATTCCTCTGGGAATTTTGGTTGCGAGCAATGATCGGTTTTCACTGATTATGAGACCGATTTTAGATGCCATGCAAACAACACCTGCCTTTGTCTATTTGGTTCCGGTTGTCATGCTTTTTGGTATTGGCAATGTACCCGGTGTGGTAGTAACCATCATTTTTGCACTCCCGCCCTTGATTCGTTTTACCAACCTTGGCATCAGGCAAGTGCCTAAAGATTTGATTGAAGTCTCCCGTAGTTTTGGAGCGACTCCTTTACAAATGCTCTTTAAAGTGCAACTACCCGTTGCAATGCCAACCATTATGGCGGGCATCAATCAAACGTTGATGTTAGCGCTTTCGATGGTGGTGTTTGCCTCTATGATTGCCGTAGGCGGACTAGGTCAGATGGTACTTCGAGGTATTGGAAGGCTTGATATGGGATTGGCGTCTATTGGTGGTGTGGGTATTGTGCTTTTAGCCATCGTGTTAGATCGAATCACCCAAGCATTAGGGGAGAAAGATACCCTCCACGCGCATTTTGCATGGTATCAAAAAGGCCCTTTAGGCTTTTTATACGATCGGATTGCAAAACAAAGGAAAAAACATGAATAACATACTCAAAAAAAGTATCATAGGCATCGTTTGTTCTATGCTACTAAGTGGTATAAGCGTTGCAGCAGAATTACCAGGCAAGGGCATTAAAGTGCATCCAATGCACAGCTCTATTGCCGAAGAGAAGTTTCAAACGATTATTATCAATGAAGCGCTCAAAGCATTGGGGTATGATGTTTTACCGATTGATGAAGTGGCCTATGCCGTGATTTATCAAACGATTGCTCAAAATAAAGAGTCGAACGAGATTTATTATACGACCGTCAATTGGACACCTCTGCATGATGAAATGTTTGAAAAAGTAGGTGGTGAAAAAGTCATGTTTCGTAAAGGAACATTTGTTTCAGGAAATGCGCAAGGCTATTTGATCGATAAAAAAACAGCTGAAAAGTACCATATCAAATACCTCAATGACCTCAAAGATCCCAAAATTGCCAAGTTGTTTGATAGCAATAATGATGGTAAAGCGGATTTAGCAGGATGTAACCCTGGTTGGGGATGTGAAAGATCGATTGAATATCAACTGGATGCCTTTGGTCTTAGAGATACGATTAAACACAATCAAGGTGAATATTCGGCGATTATTGCTGAAACGATTGAGCGTTACAAACAAGGTAAGCCTATTTTATACTACACATGGACACCGTATTGGGTGAGTGGAGTTTTAATCCCTGGAAAAGACACGGTATGGCTTCAAGTCACAAAAAGTGCTGACCCTGATCATATAGATACAGCATTACCCGGTGGCAAAAATTATGGTTTTAGTGCCAATATGACGCATATTGTAGCCAACGGTAATCTTGCGGCACAAAATCCTGCAGCTGCCAAGTTATTTGAAATTGCAAAATTAGATATTCGCGATATTAGTGGTGAGAATATGTTGATTAGCAAAGGTGAAAAGAGCGAGAAAGATATTGAGCGTCATGCCTCATCGTGGATCAAAGCACATGATGAGCTCTTTCAAGGTTGGATTAGCGAAGCAAAAAAGGCTGCAAAATAGTGTGACATAAAGAGAAGAATTTTTCTTCTCTTTAGCCTCCATGATGGGGAATGTAACCCCTACTGCCCCAAAGTAAAAGTGTTGCTCCAGACAAACTTACCACCATCATAACGCCCATAATAGGCAAGAGTGTGCCATCGTGTAAAGAGCTTGCAATAAAGCCCATGAGTGCTCCCACACTGTACTGTAAAACACCAATAATGGCATTGGCTGATGCACTAATACTTGGGAAAAATTCCAATGTCAATGAGACAGAATTTCCAAAAACAAATCCTAAAATACCGACATAGAGTCCCACTAAAGGAAAAATAACAAAGAGACCTGCATCACGTAATACAAATAACATAATGCCGACAATGGCTTGTATGATAACTCCAAAACGCAAGAGCTGCAAAGGGTCTTTGCGCTTCACGACCCAAACGTTAAGCCTTCCACAGATCATCATCATCAATACATTAATACCGAAAAAAAGTGAAAATCGGCTTGCGCTGACATGAAAATGCTCCATGTAAACGAACGAAGAAGAGGTGATGAAGGTGTACATACCAGAAGTGCAGAGAATTTGTGAAACAATAAAAACCATTGCAAGTTTATGGCTTAAAACAGTTTTATAGTTTTGAATGGGGGTGATTTTAGTGCGTATTTGTTTTATGGCAGGAAAGCGAAAGAGATAAAAAATTAGGGCAAAAAGTGTATAAAATCCAAGGATTAAAAAGATCGTTT
The DNA here is from genome assembly GCA_036171535.1 of Sulfurospirillum sp. Lineage (GTDB taxonomy): Bacteria > Campylobacterota > Campylobacteria > Campylobacterales > Sulfurospirillaceae > Sulfurospirillum. The sequence goes on from JAVHRG010000007.1 coordinate 3,245, forward strand.
CCCACTCAAAAAATCTAAGAATCAATGCGCCAAGTGTTGGTGCTAACAGTGGTGCCATCAGCATTACCATTGCAATTAATGAAAAAATACGTGCGCTCTCTTTCCCATTAAACATGTCGCGTACGGTGGCAGAGACATTGACGGTAGCAACACCTCCTCCAAAAGATTGAAGCGCTCGAAGAATCCAAAAAATTTCGATTTGATTGGTAATGGAGAGTAATAAACTGCTCATTCCAAAAACAATCAGTCCTATCATAACGAGGGGACGTCTGCCGTACGCATCGGAAATGGGTCCGCCCAAAAGCTGCCCCATTGCCATGCCAAAAAAGTAGAGGCTAAGGCTAAATTCAACATTGGGAATACTCGTATGAAGATCTGTTGCAATGGCTGGAAATGAAGGCAGATACATATCGATCGCTAAAGGAGTAATCGCCGATAAAGATGCAAGGACTAAGACGATTTGACGCTCTGTAAGGGCTTTTGACATGCGCTCGTTTCTTTCTTGGAGATAGTTTTAGAGTCATTATAGGGCAAAAGTTTAAATTTTATGTTAATAGGTGTGTGACTTTTGTAGGGGATGTACCATAAAGGTCTTTTAAAGCATCAGATTAATAGTTTTTTAATCAATGATATGTGATACTTTATCACGTATCATTGTAATGCATAACTTTTGGAACTATTTCGACAATTTAACCAGTATTGCTCGTTTGGAGTTTGATTGTATAGGGCTAATAATTTTTTTAAGAGCCCTTTGAGTTTTCTCTAAATAAGCTTTACATGTAAAGGATAAAACGATGTTTGTACTCGATAAAAAAGAGATGATGATTCAAACGTTAGGGAAATTTGTGGATTTAGTGTCCAAAGAGCTCCCCGATGATGTGATGGCAAAACTTAAGGAACTCAGAGTTCAAGAAGAACAACCTTTGGCAAAAGCCATTTATGATGTCATGTTTGAAAATATGGATAAGGCTAAAAAGCTCAGTCGCCCAACGTGTCAAGATACAGGAGTTATCCAATATTTTGTCAGAGCAGGCGCTAAATTTCCTTATTTGGGACAATTGCGAGAGATATTAAAAGAAGCTACGATTCTTGCTACCAAAAGTGCACCTCTTAGGCTCAATGCCGTTGAAGTCTTTGATGAAGTCAATACTGGTACGAATGTTGGTACAGATATTCCTTATATTACATGGGAGATTGTTGATGATAGTACCAATGTAGAGATAGAAGTCTATCAAGCAGGTGGCGGATGTTCACTGCCTGGCCGATCCATTGTTTTACCTCCGCTTGCGGGTTATGAGGGAGCGATGCAATTTGTTTTCGATACGGTTGTTAACTGGGGCATCAATGCGTGCCCTCCTTTGATTGTTGGTATCGGCATCGGAACCTGTTCCAATTCATCAGCCCTACTTTCCAAAAAAGCGATGCTTCGCCCCATTGGCACATCCAATCCTCATCCCAAAGCGGCTGAGATGGAAAGGACGATTGAAAAAGGGCTCAATGACATAGGACTTGGACCACAAGGAATTTCTGGAAAAAATAGCGTCATGGCAGTTCATATTGAAGGTATGGCACATCATCCTTCCGTCCTTGGTGTCGGTGTGACGATAGGCTGTTGGGCAAATCGCCATGGTGTGATTCGTTTTGATGAACACATGAACTATGAAATTGTTTCGCACAAAGGAGTGAGTCTATGAAAAAGATTTTAACAACCCCTATTTCCGATGAAGCTATCAAATCGCTTAAAGTCGGTGACATTGTTTATTTAAGTGGAACGCTTGTTACGTGTAGAGATGAGGGACATAGACGAATCATCGCTGAGGGAATCATGCCAAAATTACCGATGGATCGTATTGCTATTTTTCATGCAGGGCCTATTGTTAAAGATGTTGATGGTGGCTGGGAGATGGTTTCCATTGGACCAACCACCAGTATGCGTATGGAGCGTTATGAAAAAGAGTTTTTAGCCAAAACGGGTGTGAAGCTTGTCATTGGGAAAGGCGGTATGGGTGCCAAAACGGCTGAGGGATGCAAAGAGAGCACGGCGGTTCATGCAGTATTCCCAGGAGGTTGTGGTGTGGTGGCTGCGGAACAAGTAGAAAAAATAGAAGGCAAAGAGTGGCCAGAATTTGGAATGCCTGAGGCTTTTTGGATCCTCAAAGTCAAAGAGTTCGGGCCGTTGATTATTTCGATTGATACAGAAGGAAATAATCTTTTTGAAGCCAATAAAGTGACATTTAATGAGCGAAAAGAGGAGGCACTTGCGAAGACTTCAAAGCATATTGTTTCCATGATTGCAAAGAGTTAGAAAAAGGTAAGAAGGCGCATAGAAAGCGCCTTTGAGTTATTTAAAATTAGAAAGAGTGCTGTTCATACTGTAGATGATATGCTGACGCATCGTTTCACATGCTCCAGCGTAATCTTTTGTGGTCAGTTGCTCAACAATTTTGTTATGGTCTGCGAGTGAAATACCCGCATACTCTTGCGCCGTTACCAAGCGGTTCATGGAGAGACCATTCCAGAGTAGTGCGAGGAAGGATTTGAGTTTTTCACTATCAGCGGCTTCCCAGATGGTCATGTGAAATGCCTGATTTGCGAGGTTGTAGGCTTCTGTATCGCCTGCTTGTTCGGAACGTTGACCTTGTTTGTTGACATTTTGGATCGCTTTGAGTGTCTCGTCATTCATGTGTTCACATGCCCTGCGAAGTGCTTCTGTTTCAAGCAAGATGCGCATCTCGTAGTGGTCTTTAATCGCCTCTTCAGAAATGCCTTTAACGATGGCGCAACGGTTTTGACGAAGTTCCAAAAGTCCTTCGTTAGCGAGAATTTGGAATGCTTCGCGTACGGGTGTACGAGACATACCAACTTGTTCGCCAACACTATCAAGTGTGATGGATTGACCTTTACTGATACCACCAGAAAGGATTGAAGAGCGTAGGATGGAAGCTACTTGTTCACGCGCGGGTAACATTTGTATTTTCTTAAGATTGATCATGTGATGCTCTTTAATAGACTATTTTATCTAGTATAGCATGACAAGGCTATCTTTTCAAGAAAGTGGTTGCTTCCCTTGGTATGAAAGTGTTTAAAGATGTTACAAGTTTTCTTTACATGTAAAGGTTTGAAGAGCGATTGAAGTAAAGCGTTGCTTTTGTTTGGATGCAACAGTAAAATTGTAGAAAAAAGACGCGCTCACCTTTACATGTAAAGAAAAAAAGAAAGGATAAATCATGCATGCGATTGAAAAGTTATTAGCCAAAAAATCAGGTAAAGAGAGCGTCAAAACAGGTGAAATTGTCAACTGTGAAGTCGATATGGCCGGTATTAACGATCTCTATCTTCAAACCCTGCGGTCATTTTTTGAAATGGGTGGCACAAAGGTACATGACCCAAGTAAGGTTATCATGTTTTTAGACCATTATGCCCCTGCTTCCACCATCACACAAGCTGCAAATCAAAAGCAATTTCGTGAGTTTTGCTGGGATCAAGGTATTGATCTTTTGATGGACATTGACCAAGGGGTGTGTCACCAAGTCTTAGCAGACAAAGGTTTGGCGTATCCGGGCGAAATTGTCGTTATCACAGACTCTCACACGACGACACACGGCGCTTTTGGTGCATTTGGAACAGGTGTGGGAGCAACGGATTTGGCGATCATTTTAGCGACGGGGAAGCTGTGGTTTAGGGTTCCTGAAATTATCAAGATTAATTTTGAGGGAAAACTTCCCAAAGGTGTGTATGCCAAAGATGCTATCTTACATGCGATTGGAAAGCTTGGAGCGGATTATGCCGTGTACAAAGCGGTTGAATTTGGAGGCTCGATGCTTGAGCATTTGAGCATTTCCGAGCGTATGGCACTGTGCAATATGAGCACCGAAATGGGTGCCAAGGCAAGCTACATTCAGCCTGATGCGATTACGATGGCTTTTTTAAAAGAGAGAGT
>JAVHRG010000008.1:0-1263 GCA_036171535.1 Sulfurospirillum sp.
GACAAAAAGGATTTTAGAAACATACCAAAAGAGCGAAGCGACAAAAGAAGAAAGTAGGGCACTTTTGAGGTGAATTTTTGTTTTAGCTGAAATGAAATACATGATGAAATATAAGAGCCAAATAATAAAATAGGGTGAAAAACGTACTAAATTAATGGAATTGGTTATGACATTTTTTTCTAATAACTCTTGAACTACCGCTGAACTGTAAAAAAAGATGATGAGCCCAAGAGGCATCAGCGTGACCATCGTCCAGTAGGTTGAAAGCGCTTCCCAAAAACCTCGTGAGGGAATTTCAAAGATTTTACTCACAATTTTTTCATAATCCAAAAAGAACATAATGGAGATGTAGAGTACAAAGATAATGCCTACTACACCCATATTGCTTGTATTGGCAATAAAATCTCGTAAATAACCAATCATTACATCTTGTTGTGTGGGGATGAGCGAGCTAAAAATAAAGCCTTGAAGCTTTTCGTAGTAAACCTCAAAAAGAGGCATTTTGGTAAAGATACTAAAGGTGATAAGTAAAATAGGAATCAGCGCTAAAATCGTGTGAAAACTAAGGGAAGAGGCGTAGTGCGCGAGCTCCACGTCTCTTAATTTCTTGAAAAATTCAACACAATTTTTAGTGCTTAACAATTAAAGTCCCATTTTGGATGGGTTTAAGATGTTATTTGGATCGAATGCTTTTTTGACAGAGCGGAAAAGTTCCATCTCTGCATCACTAAAGGCTAAGTGCATAAATGGCGCTTTACTAAGCCCTATACCATGCTCGCCACTCAAAGTTCCACCTAATGCAACGGTTACTTTAAAGATTTCTTCAATCGCTTGATGTCCGATCTCAAGTTGCTTAGGATCACTTCCATCCACCATAACATTGGTGTGAACATTGCCATCGCCTGTATGTCCAAAACAAGGGACAGTGACATGGTATTTTTCAGAAATTTTACCGATCTCTTTAAGAAGTGCAGGAAGTTTGCTGCGCGGAACAGTAATGTCTTCATTAAGTTTTTTACTGCCATAGATGTTGATACACTGGCTGGCATTGCGTCTTGCAAACCAAAGGTTTTTAGACTCTTCAAGACTTTCAGCTCGTTTAAAGCCACTGCATCCATTTTCAGCGAATGCTTTTTCAATGACATCAAGTTGTTGTGTAAGCTCATCTTGTGTATTTCCATCAACATCGGTGATGAGAATAGCTCCGGCATCTTTTGGAAGTCCTTTGCTGTATTTTTGCTCAACGGCATTAATGGAAAGATT
>JAVHRG010000008.1:1363-7123 GCA_036171535.1 Sulfurospirillum sp.
CCGCTTGGTAAAACAGCACGCAAAGCCATGACGTAATCTTTAGTGATGCCATATTTTGCTGCACGCATACCGCCTGCATTTTCACTGACATTGCCACCAAGAGTTGAGTACTCTTCACTGGCAGGATCGGGTGGATAAAAAAGACCTTGTGCTTCAACCGCTTTTTGCAAGTGCATATTGATGACACCTGGTTGCACTACGGCAACCATATTTTCCATGTCAATTTCTAAGATTTTGTTCATGTGTTTTTCAAAGGCTAAAATAATGCCACCATCAGCAGGCAATGCGCCACCTGTAAAGCCACTTCCTGCACCACGTGGTGTGATAATAATACGGTGTTCATTACAGTATTTCAAGATGTCACTGACATCTTGCTCATCGCGAGGGAAAAGTACGGCATCAGGTTGGTAACGTGTACGTGTTGCATCGTAACAATAAGCGATCAAATGCGCCTTATCATCATAGACATTGTCATTTCCCAAAAGAGTTTTAAAATAGTCAATGTGTTTTATTTCCATTGTGAGTCTTTTCTTTCTACAACATCAAATGGTAATTTCAACAAAATACCATCAATACCAGCACCTTTTAGTGTATTGGTTTGACCTAAAAGATACGCATAGTAATTGTCATATTCTGCAATTTTTCCACTGTCCCAATTAAACCAAGAGGAATCAATTTGTTTATTGATACGTGAATAAAAAGGAAGCATTGTTTCGCCACTACTTTTGACATCAATACTTTGAATAATATGAAAATTATGGCAATCGACAAAAAAGCCTTTGTTCTCAATGCCAAAGAAAATGATCGATGCGGCATTTTGATAACATGCTTGTTGAAAGATTTTTTTATCAGGATTAGGGCGATACAGTTTTGCTAAATAGGCTGCAACAATGTCAGGATGAATCCATGTAATTGTGTCAAAACTTTTAGTGACTTCATTAAAAACATTTTGGTTTGGTGCAATGATAAGCGCACGGTCATAAAGGTAGTTAATAGTAACTTCATCTCCAGCAGCTGGTTTGACGCCTGTATCGGGGAAAGCACCTTGTGAGAGCATCTCAAATTTTTCAATGTTTAAAACAGCTTTTGTACCATTTTTACTGATGACATCGACACGTGCAATAATAGTCGCATGTGTTGCATCGAATTTATGACTCACAACACCACTTGCACCAACGACAAATTCGGCTGAATCAGCGATCACTATTTGTTTCTCATTCGCTTCTAAAACGTTCGTTTTATACTCTTTAAAAAAAGATTGGGCCTCTGCAAAAGAGCCAAACAAAAATAGACACACAACCAACAATAGCTTGTTCAACGGGAACTCCTTGAAGGGTACATGACACCCCTTTTATTTTTATAACAGAGATTATACTATAACTGTTTTAAAAAAACTTCTTTTTTGCGAGTGAAGTGTTTTAGGCATTTTGTAAGATTTGTTCAGATAAAATCGAAAAAGAACTAGGGGGAAGAATGGCAAAAATTCTATCATTATTATTACTTTTAGTATCGTTTATGTCAGCTTCTTCTGTGGAAGAGCTCAAATGGCCAAAGGGTGAAACGTTTCTTACCTTTTTAGACAAAAACCATTTACCATCATCGATTTATTATACATTGGATAAGGAAGAGCAAGAGCTTGCAGCTGAAATTGTTGCTGGAGTTAAGTACTATGTTCTTAAAAGTGAAGACAATCAGCTAGAGCAAGTTCTGATTCCTATTGGTGAAGAATTGCAAATGCATATCAAGAAAAAAGATGACAAATTTGTTATGGAAATTATTCCCATCATTCTTCAAGATGAAAAGCGTACCTTGGCGATTGAAATTCATAGTTCACCTTATGTTGACATTTTAAATGCAACCAACAGCTATGCTTTAGCCAATGAATTTGCACAGTCCTTTAAAGGAGAAGTCAATCTTCGTAATCTTCAAAAGGGTGATAAACTCGTCTTGTTGTATGAACAAAAAAGACGGCTTGGCAAACTTTTTGGTTCACTTAAAATCAACGTTTCTATGGTTGAAACAGCGAAAAAGAAAAACTACATCTATTTTTATAAAGAGAACTATTACGATCCAAAAGGACAAGAGTTAGATAGCTTTTTACTCTCCAATCCTGTGAATTACACGCGCATTTCTTCTCCATTTACACAAATGCGTTGGCACCCTATTTTGCAGAAGTATCGTGCCCACTTAGGTATTGATTATGCTGCAAGCGTAGGTACACCTGTTAAAGCAGCAGGCAATGGAAAAGTTTTGTTTGTCGGTGAAAAAGGCGGATATGGCAATACGATTGAAATCAACCATGATAGTAGTTTTAAAACACTTTATGGTCACCTTAATGGCTTTGCTAAAGGACTTCGTGGTGGACAGAGCGTCAAACAAGGTCAAGTGATTGCCTATGTTGGCAACACAGGGCTTAGCACTGGACCGCACTTACATTTTGGACTCTATCGTAATAATGTAGCGATTGATCCAGCGAGTGTGGTTAAACTAGCTAAAAGTGCGTTAAGTGGGAATGAACTTAAAGCTTTTATAGATTATACTATTGGGCTTAGGAAAAAAGTTGAAAGTGCTTTAGAAAATGAAACACCGCCACTTAGAGAGGAAAATTTTAATCTTTCTTCTCCTCTTGAAAAAAGTCCGAGTTAGCTTTACATGTAAACAAAATGAAACCATTTTGCGATAAAATAAAGTTCTTGCGAAATGGCGAGAACTTTTAACCTCATATGAGGCAAGCTTTAAAGTCATAATAGCTTAGATTTTGGACTTTGCCTAAAAAGTGTGACAAAATGATCAAAAAAAGAGCCTACCATGATAAAATGTTTTTTTAAGAATAGTAACAAATTAGAAGTTATTACGGATCTGAGTGAATTTGATGGTAATGAAGACAAAAAGAGTAAAGTTGTTTGGCTTGACATGCTGCTTCCCACAAGTGAAGAGATTGTATTTGTGGAAAATACCTTTGGTATAGACTTCCCGACCAAACAAGAATCTGAAGAGATTGAGATATCTTCACGTTATTGGGAAGAGGACAAAAAAATTGAAATTAACAGTTTCTTCTTGATCTCTGAAGACGAAAATGCACACAACGAGACAGTTTCATTTATTCTTCAAGGCAATCTTCTTATCTCCATTCGTTATAAAGAACTTAAAACCTTTGACGAGTTCAGCAAGCGTTTTTACTATGCTCCTCGTGAATTTAAAAATGGTTATTACATCTTTTCACAACTCATTGACATTCGAATCGATGCGGACGCGGACGTTATTGAAAAACTTTCCAAAGACATTACCCGCTTGCGTAAACACGTCTTTACAGACTATACCAATGATGATGCCGAGATGTTGGAAAAAATCTCTTCCTTTGAAGATTTAAATATGAATATCCGTGAAAACTTGATGGATAAGCAACGCATTTTAACCGCATTTATTAAATCAAACAAATACGATGACAGCGCTCTTCGTGCCGATATTGTCATTATGCTTAAAGATATTAAATCATTGATTGATTATATTGAATTTAACTTTGAACGACTCGATTACTTGCAAAATATTTTCTTGGGTGTTTTGAACATTGAGCAAAATAAAGTCATCAAAATTTTTACAATTATGAACGTTATCTTCCTTCCTCCAACGCTCATTGCAAGTATTTACGGTATGAACTTTGAAATTTTACCAGAGCTTCACTGGGATTATGGATATGCCTTTTCGCTTATTTTGATGGTTCTCTCAGCCGTAACACCGATCTTGTATTTCAAGAAAAAAGGCTGGATTTAGGCGATGAAACATACGATTGAAGTGCTCAAGATTGAAGAATGCTTGCACTCAGATTATATTAAACCTAAAAGTATGTACTACTTGCATAATAGTGTAGAAAAGCGCTGGGATATTGTCGATACACACAACAGTGTTGCGATTCTTTTGTATCATAAAGATTTGGATTCGTTTGTCTTTGTGAAACAGTTTCGCCCTTCCATCTATATCAAAAATCATGATGGTTTTACCTATGAACTGTGTGCTGGTATCGTTGATAAAGACAAGAGCCTCATCGAAATTGCCAAAGAAGAAGTTTTGGAAGAGACGGGGTATGATGTGCCTCTTGATAAACTTGACAAAATATCTTCCTTTTATACTGCCGTTGGTTTTGCGGGTGGTAGGCAAACGCTTTACTATGCAATTTTGGATGATAGTATGAAAGTGAGTGAGGGTGGTGGCATTGAGAATGAAAATATCGAAGTTATTTACCTTAAACGCGAGGAAACACTTGAATTTATGTTTGATGAAAGTATTGCAACGACCTCAGGTTTGATGTTTGCATTGATGTGGTACTTCAAGAATTACGAGAAATAATTTTACATGTAAAGCAAACCCCACGAAGGGGTTTGTCTACGATTTAGTTTGCACCTACTAAAATGCTTGAAGCTTTGATGATGGCATAAACGCTATCGCCTTTAGCAAGTGAAAGCTCTTTTTTTGCATCTTCCGTCACGATTGCTGTCACGGTTAAGCCAGCAGGAGTAGAGAGGATGACTTCACAATTAACAGCGCCATCTTTGATTTCAGTTACCGTGCCTTTGATTTTGTTGCGAGCACTAACCGCTAAAGCGATCTCTGCTTTTGCAAGTAAAACACTTTGCGCTTTAAAAATACACAAGGCTTCAGAACCAACTTTTAAACCAAGAGACTCAACAGCACCATGTGTAATGACAGCAACGATTTTATCGCCACCTTTCGTTGTGACAACAATTTCACTGTTCACAGGACCATTTTTAATCTCTGCTACTTTCCCCGTAATTTGATTTCTTGCACTAATTTTCATAACATGCTCCTTTATATTTATTAAAAGTATGTCACTAAGTGTTATGTAATGTCAATTGCTAACGGTATGTTTTTTTATTCTTGATTGTCGCTCAGCTTGTGCAATCTTGTCAAAGGAAATATACGATGCAAAACATTTATACGTTAGGTAATAGATACTACCAATAACCGCAATAATGCCCGTCGTAACGATGAAACTTGAGAAAACAGCTGATAAAAAGATAGAATAAACTTCACTCATCTTAATACTCCTCAATAAATTGAGTAAAGTATATCGTAGTATTTATAAAAATATAACGATAAGATGATTTGTTTTTCATCAATTAATGAAATTAAATAATCTCTAATTGCTCTAAGATGTCTTTGGTAAGTTTTGAGTGATTTCTTTTATGAATATCTTTTGTATGTAGATAATTACAAAATACGAAATTTTTTACTTCTTCCTTTGAATATCCTAAGTCTTTATAAAAACTATCGTATAACTCTTGGATTCTATCTTCATTATAAACTTGTGCTTTATTCCAAATCTCTTTTGCTATGTCATTATGTTTTTTGTAGATTGTATCCAATTGAAATCGGTCTATTGAAGCCTTGCATTTATCATCACTTGTCGTTAAATTGACTTCTAATTCAATATCGCTTGTAATTCCTCCTAAACTCTTCACATTAACGCTAAATGTTGCATTTGTATCGAAGTCGTCATAGTAAGGATGAACGATTTTTCCTTCATGCTTTTTTCTTCCTTTGAATTTGCTATTGCACGTACTGCATGATGGTATAAGATTGAAAAAAGAGAGGGAAAGATGAGGGTGTTTAGCTTTTGGATAATAGTGTTCCAATGTCGCTAAAGTATTTACTTTACCATCGCCTTTGGTATAAAAGTAGATATAGTTATTATTGCAAAATGGGCAACTTTTCAGATCTAACTTTTTAAAGTGTTCCATAAAA
>JAVHRG010000009.1:0-1390 GCA_036171535.1 Sulfurospirillum sp.
CTAGCATGTTCTATTTTTGGCAATGGTCTCTTTAATCGCTTCAAAAAGTGCACGCAGTTTTTCATCTTCACACAGCGTATCAAACGCTCCTGTGGCTTGTTCTGCATAGAAAATTTCCGAATTGGCAGAGACAATTAAAGCGTCTTCTTCACTTTTTTGGTTGGTGACAAAGGCTTGAACTTCGTTTACATGTAAACAGGCGCACTCTGGAAAATGGACATGAACCTCTTTTAATAGACTCTTTATCAAATTACGTTTATAATTAAATTCCATTTTGGCGCAAGGATGATTGAGTACAAAAAAGAGCGTATCGTTTTTGGTGTACACAAAGCGTATCATACTTGTGAAGCTTTTGGGTAATAAACTGAGCAATCTGTCATAACAACGCACCTGCTCATATTTCTTCATAGAAGGTTGTTGTACGAGATGAGAAATTATACTTTTAGAATCTTTCATGTTCTCATTATAGCATGTTTGGGCTTTGCTCTTTTTGGATGTGGTTTTAAGGGTCCTCCTATTTACAAAGACAGTAACACAACGACCTATCCTAAAAATATACGTACAACCGTCAAATGAAAACGTCTTATGATGTTTTAATTATTGGTACCGGTATTGCGGGTTTAAGTACGGCACTTGCACTTCCTCGGTCGCTGAGTGTGCTGGTTGTCTCTAAAGATTACGCATGGGAATGCAATACCTTTTATGCACAAGGCGGGGTCGCCGTTGCCAAAGATGCGGCTGATGTGCCTTTACATGTAAATGACACATTGGGTGCAGGAGCAGGGCACTGCGACCCAGAGGCGGTTAATGTGCTTTGTTCTGAAGGTCCTCTTGCTATCAAACGTTTGATCGATATGGGATTTAATTTTGACAAAGATGACGCTGGAAATCTGCTTTATACGAAAGAGGCCGCGCACAGTGCCAACCGTATTTTACACGCGGGGGGCGATGCAACGGGGCGTTATATTCACCTTTTCTTAATGCAACAGTTGCCTTTTCCCATTCTTTATAACACCCAAGTAACCGATCTGCTCATTGAGGAAGGTGTGTGTTACGGTGCACGTGTTTTTCATGCCGATAAAATTTTTAATCTTTATGCTAAAAAAGTCATTATTGCCAGTGGGGGAGTAGGCTCTTTATATGAGTACCACACCAATGCACGAACGATTAGTGCTGATATGCAAGGTATCTGTTTAAGTCATGGTATTGAACTTCGAGATATGGAAATGATGCAGTTTCACCCCACCGCGTTTGTCCTTGGAAACAGCGTTCGCAAACAACTTTTAAGTGAATCCTTACGAGGTGAGGGCGCAATGGTAGTGGATGAAGATGGCAAGCGTTTTGTGTTTGAGTATGATCCAAGAGGTGAACTTGCACCTCGTGATGTGGT
>JAVHRG010000010.1:0-1385 GCA_036171535.1 Sulfurospirillum sp.
AAGTGAAAGACTAAAATGAGATGCCACGTTTGGGCTCTCCAGATAGAAATGTCGCTACTTCGTGAAAGCGTCTCAAAGAGATTTGCATCTAAAAATGCCCAAATTGCCATCGATAAAACCGCATAAACACTCAAACTCTGAGGCTCAATTTCCACCCTATGCTCTGGCAAACGATGAATAAAAAAGCTACATATAAATGCAACCAAAGAAAGCGCAATGGCAAGATTGCCTCGCAAAAGTGGTGCATAGGTAAAGAGTGCTGTTGAAATGGCATAGGTAACACCTAATGCGATGGCAATCTCCGTATAGCGACCTTTGGTAAATTTAATGAGAAGCGGTGCGCTCATACCTAAGCTCATACCCAGTGCACCCAAAACCAAAAAGTTTAATGAGGGGTAAAAAAGTGAACAGATGGCTTGAAGTCCCACAAAAAAGATCATCTTCTTTTGATCGGTATTGAGCCATCCAAACGAACGGTACACCAGTAAACTTCCCAGCACGCCGCCTAAGGGGAGGGTAAAGAAGGCTTGAATGTTAGAGTGAAACACTTCGATAATTCCCGTTTGTGCGATGAGCAAGTAGTAGCAAAATTCACTCGCAACAAAGAGTGTAAAGAGGGCATTAAACATAAAGACTCCTTTCAAATTTTGCTTGAAAAATGACGTAAACAGATGCAAATACTAAATCGTAAACGGCGATCAGCATCGCTTCAACGCCTAGTTGATGGGAAAGATAGAGCGATAAAAACATCGCAGAAACAGCGATGCGGTTAAACGCACTTAGTTTGGCGAGCATGAGCGCGTAGTGAGGTTGCAGTAATCCAAAAAGGTGAAGAATTCCCGTTGTCGTCATAAACGCAAAGACAACGTACTCGTACTTTCCTTCAAAACCAAAGCCTAAAAGTGGGTAAAGTGTGACTGCAAAAATAAACAAGAAGATACCGCCCAGTGCATCAGAGAGAAAGCCTGTTAGATGATACAGTCTTAAGGTATCGAACTTTTCAACACTCAGCCCTAATTGTGGGTAGAAGAAACCAGTCGTGACCAAAATAATGAACAGACCGCATAGCATCCTTATCGTCCACAAAAGGTTAATATCTGCTTGAATAAAGCCTGCTTCCATGATACCCGCCATTGAAAGAGCGATGAGCATGAGCGCAAAACCCAGCGTATAAAAGAGGCTGAAAGAGAGTTGGTTGAGCTTTTTAAGATAGGGGGAAACAACTGCCATTGCCATAAAGAAAACACCCACACCCATAGCAATGTGCGCGTGTGCTACAACGAGGTCATTGCGGTGGAACAGCCAACGAAGTGTGGGAATAAACAAGATGTTCCCCTCAATATCCACAAATAAAAACGAATGAACAGCAATGACAAGAAAGGGAT
>JAVHRG010000011.1:0-7050 GCA_036171535.1 Sulfurospirillum sp.
AGGTGAAGTAGTAGGGCACCAGCACTGGCTTCTGGAAGTGCCGTCAACTCTCCAAGCGTATATCTTTAACCCCTTTAGACTTCAAAAAGCTCACAGCATCTATCGCAGTTCCCCCTGTAGCAAACATTGGGTCGATAATAATAGCGATGCGCTCTTTGTGATCTGGTGGAAGCTTCGCATAGTAAAACTCTGCTTCGAGTGTTTTTTCATTGCGTTGAAATCCTAAAAAACCAACACTGGCATCAGGGATCAATTTAAAGATACCATCCAACATACCAAGAGCGGCTCTTAGAATCGGGCAGATCATAATTTTTGCATCTAATTTTTTAGTATTGGCCAGCGCAACAGGCGTTTTAACTTGAATGTCGCGAAGAGGTAAATCACGTGTCGCTTCAAATAGCATCAAATGAGATATTTCATCGACTAAAAGTCGAAACTGAAATGGCTCTGTTTTTTCATCTCTCAAAATCGAAAGCTTATGCTCTATGAGAGGATGTTTGATGACATGAACGTTTTTCACTTATTTTTGCTCCGCATCAATAATCGCTTGAAGTTTTGCACGATAGGCTTTGATATCAAAATCTTTTACACGTGCAACGCCATCTTTGATCGCAGCTTCCGCAACGGCAGCAGAAATCCACACAAAGACTCTTCGATCAAAGGGTTTTGGAATGATGTAATTGATACCAAATTTAAGATCTTCTCCATTGTAAGCAGCCTTGACATAATCAGGCACATCTTCTTTTGCCAATTTTGCCATAGCTACCGCTGCAGCCATTTTCATGCCTTCCGTAATTTTAGTTGCTCTTACATCAAGCGCACCTCTAAAAATGAAAGGAAAACCTAAAACGTTATTGACTTGGTTTGGATAGTCACTTCTTCCTGTTCCCATCATAACGTCATCTCTTACAGCATGTACCTCTTCTGGTAAGATTTCAGGTGTCGGGTTTGCAAGGGCGAAAATGATTGGGTAGGGATTCATGGATTTAACCATCTCTTGACTGACAACGTCAGGTTTAGAAAGACCTAAAAACATATCTGCGCCACGCATTGCATCTTCCACTGTTCGATCGCTTGTTTCCAATGCAAACTCTTCTTTGTATTGGTTAAGGTCTGTTCTACCTTTGTGAATGACGCCCTTACTGTCAATCATCACAATTTTCTTAGCACCCAAAAGTTTGTACATTTTTGCACATGCAATACCTGCAGCACCTGCACCAGAGACGACAATTTTCATCTCTTCAATTTTTTTGCCACTGATTTCAAGGGCATTGATCAGTCCAGCAGAGGTAATCATTGCAGTTCCATGTTGATCATCGTGCATGACAGGGATATCAACACATTCTTGAAGCTTTCGCTCTATTTCAAAACAACCAGGTGCCTTAATATCTTCAAGATTGATACCCCCAAATGTTGGAGAAAGTGCTTTACAAATAGCAACGATTTTATCAATATCGTGTTCATCTAATTCAATATCAAACGCATCAACATCTGCGAATTTTTTGAAAAGAACAGACTTCCCTTCCATAACAGGTTTTCCTGCAACGGCACCAATATTGCCAAGACCAAGAACGGCTGTTCCATCACTAATAACAGCAACAAGATTACCTTTATTGGTATATTTGTACGCTAATTCATTATCTTTTTCAATCTCTAAACAAGGGTGTGCAACGCCTGGAGTGTATGCCATTGAAAGATCTCTAGCCGTATCACAACGCGTTTTAACACTAATTTCAATTTTCCCACCAATATGATATTCTAAAGACTCTTCTTTAGTAACTTTCCCCTTATTACTCACACGAACTCCTTTGATATGATATTAATTTTTGAATTCTTTGTATAACATTGGTATATCCGATAATTTCTAGCACTTCAAAGATGGAAGGACTCACCGAATTACCTACCATTGCGATACGAATGGCTTGGGCAAGATCTTTGAGCTTAAGACCTCTTTCTTCTAAAAATGCTTTGGTAACTGTTTCAAATTCACTCGCACTATTAAGCTCTTTTGCATGTTTTAGCACTTCAAGATAGTGCTCTAAAACAGCTAATCCATCGGGCGTTAAGAACTTTTCAACTGCTTTTTCATCGTAACACATTGGTGCCTCTAAAATCTGCTTTACCATGTTGGCAAACTCGACTAAGGTCTTAGCACGGTCACGAAGTGCGTCAATCAGTAACTCTTTCTTTACATGTAAAGAAATATCCACATCAAAAAAGCGTAATTCATCAATCAAACGTGCATGACTTGCTTCTTTGATGTAATGGGCATTGAGCCATACTAGTTTTTCTTGATTGTACGCCGAAGCAGATTTATTAATATTGGAAGGATCAAAGAGTTCTTGCATCTCTTGAAATGAGAAAATTTCTTGATCGCCATGACTCCAGCCTAAACGAATTAGGAAGTTAAGCAACGCTTCTGGCAAATAGCCTTCTCGTTTATAGTCCATCACATCCACAGCACCATCACGTTTGGAAAGCTTTTTACCTTGCGGATTTAAAATCATTGGCACATGGTAAAACTTAGGAATATCAAAACCAAGAGCTTCGTATAAAATAATCTGTTTGGGTGTGTTTGAGAGATGATCATCGCCTCGAATAACTTCATTGACACCCATTAATGCATCGTCAATGACAACAACGAAATTATACGTTGGTGTACCATCGCTACGTGCAATAATGAAATCATCCAACATATCACTTGCGTTAAAGGTTACTTCGCCTTTGACACCATCCACAAACGAAACAACACCACTCGTTGGAGCTTTGATACGAATAACAGGCGCAACACCTTCTGGAGGAGTTCCTGTAAAATCACGGTATCTGCCATCGTATTTTGGGCGTTCTTTACGTGCTGATTGTGCTTCACGAAGCGCATCAAGTTCCTCTTTGCTCATATAACATTTGTAGGCTTTTCCAGCAGCTAAAAGCTTTTGAACATAACTTTTATACAGATCAAATCGCTCAGATTGATAAACAATCTCACCTTCATGTGCCAAACCAACCCATTTGAATGCCTCCACGATAGCATCAGCTGCTTCTTTGGAGTTTCGCGCGAGATCTGTATCTTCAATGCGAAATAAAAATTTTCCATTGTTTCTTTTTGCCCATAAATAACTGTAAAGAGCCGTTCTAAGCCCTCCAATATGCAAATATCCCGTAGGACTAGGGGCAAAGCGTGTCACAACCATGACTGTACCTTCATTCTTTATTTTATAAATTATGTATAAATTATGTATCATTTCGTTACGTAGTGATTAAAAAATCTACTAATGCTGGAGAAAAAACATTTTTTTAATTTTTTTTGTTAAAAAAGATGTTATCATACGTAGCTTGTTTTGTATAATACAACATGATTATATAGCTATTTTTCTTAAAATAAAGGATTATTGATGAAGATTAAACTAAAGGTGTTAACTTTTGTAACGTTGTGCACAACCTTACTTTTTTCACCCGTAAATGCAAGTACCGTTGATGGCGTTTCTATTATTATTAATAAAGAGCCTATTACATTATTTGATGTTTTCAAGTACTCACAGCGCTTTAACATCCCTAAAAAAGAGGCTTTGGATATTTTAGTGAGACAAAAGCTTGAAGAATCTGAAATTAAAAAACAAAACATCACCGTTGACACTTTTGAAATTGATCAATATATTGAAAACTTGGCAATTAGTAACAATATGAATCAATACGATTTTCTTAATATGATCCGTTCAAAAAATATTGATATTTCTGAGTATAAAGAGGATCTTAAGAAAAAATTGCAACGCGACAAACTCTATAAAAAAGTTGTTAGTACTAAGATGCAACAAATGGGTGATAGTGACTTACAATCTTACTATAATGAAAATCTTAATGAATTTTCACAAGCAAGTGCGTTCGATGTTACAATTTATACTAGCGCTAATCAACAAAGCCTAGCGTCCATTCAAAGCAATCCGATGAGCGCCGCCAGTGACGTTCAGCTTCAAGAAGGAAAAATTGAAGCAACTAAAGCAGATCCAAAACTTGTAGCGCAATTGAATAAAACAGCTAAAGGAAAATTTTCTGCCATTACAAAAACTGATTCAAATTATGTCATGTTTTTTGTGAAAGAAAAATACAATGTTCAAACGGTCTCTTTTGCTGATGCTAAAAACTATATCTACTCAAAATTAGGAGAAGGTAAAGAACAAAAAGCAATTGAAGAGTATTTTGAAAAGTTAAAATCATCTGCTAACATTCAAGTTATCAGAGCACCATAAGGCAAAGAAGTCAAGGTCGCCCCAAGAAGTGGGCGCGACCTTGTTTAATATTTAGTAGCGTGAAAGATAGTTTGTATCAAATCTATTTTCGATAAAATCTTCATTATCCATCATATTCAAGTGAAAATCTCTTACCGTTTTAATACCTTCAATTTGTAGCTCACTCAAAGCTTCTCTCATCTTTTTAATGGCGCGGTCACGTGTTTCACCCCACACAACAAGTTTGCCGATCATGGAGTCATAATTAGGTGGCACAATATAGCCTTGATACGCATGAGAATCCATACGAACATTGCGTCCACCGGGGATGATGTACTTTGTAATCTTCCCCGGACTTGGAATAAACTTGACAGGATCTTCAGCAGTAATTCGACACTCAATTGAGTGACCACGGAAGGTGAGCGCACTTTGATCAAAAAGTTTTTCACCCTCAGCTACACGAATCATCCACTCAATGATATCAATGCCACTGACCATTTCGCTCACACAGTGCTCGACTTGAAGTCTCGTGTTCATTTCCATAAAATAGAAGTTTTTATCCGCATCTAAAAGGAACTCAAATGTACCTGCATTTTCATACCCAATGTATTTGGTCGCTTTAACCGCTACCTCATGAAGGCGTGCTCTGGTTTTTGCATCAAGCGCAATAGCAGGAGACTCTTCAATGAGTTTTTGGTGGCGTCTTTGCATCGAACAGTCACGCTCTCCAATATGAACAACATTACCATAACTATCACCAATAACTTGTACTTCAATATGACGAGGATTTTTAATGTATTTTTCCATATAGAGCGTACCATCGCCAAAGGCATTGAGGGCTTCGCTTTCAGCGGCAAGAAAAGATTTTTCCAAATCTTCCATCTTTTCAACCACACGCATACCGCGTCCACCACCGCCTGCACTGGCTTTAACGATTACTGGTAGTCCGATTTGTTCCGCAAGTTTTTTGGCTTCTTCAACACTCTCAAGAATACCTTCGCTTCCAAGGATAACAGGTACTCCCGCTTTTTTCATAACGTCTTTGGCTTTAGACTTATCACTCATTAAAACCATGGAGTCAACAGAAGGTCCAATAAATTTAATGTTATGGTGTTGGCAGACTTCAACAAACGTTTGGTTTTCGCTTAAGAAACCATAGCCTGGGAAGATGGCATCACAGCCGCTAATTTCAGCTGCACTAATGATTGCAGGGATACTTAAATAACTCTCAGATGATTTTGCACCACCAATGCAAATACTCGCATCGGCATATTGAAGATAGAGCGCATCTTTATCCGCAGTGGAATAAACCGCAATCGCTTGTTTTCCCATCTCTTTGATGGTTCGTATTGCGCGAAGGGCGATTTCACCACGATTGGCAACAAGAATTTTCTCAATCTTCATTACACTTTCTCCACCGCGAAGATTGGCATATCGTATTCTACAGGCTGACCATCTTCAACAAGGATATCTAAGACTTTACAGTCAAACTCTGCTTCAATTTCATTCATAATTTTCATCGCTTCGATAATACCGATAGGTTGCCCTTTACGGATAATATCACCAACTTTTGCAAATGGCGCAGCACCAGGTGCTGGGGATCGATAGAAAGTTCCTACCATAGGTGATTTCATACTTAAACCTACAGGAGCTGCATTAACACTCGCCTCGCCTCCAACTTGAGTAGAAGGAGCTGCTAGAGCAACGCTTGGGGCTTGCATGATAGGTGCTGCATATGTAACAGGACCATCAAAACCTTTTTGTAGTTCAATGCTAAAATCACCCTCTTTGATTTTGAGTTTTGTAATATCACTTTTGTCAAAAATACGTATTAACTCTCTAATTTCATTCTTATCCATTCGGTTTCTCCTAAATATTGGCCATTTTTTGGCATAACATAAAATGTGTTATAATACCATACTAAATATATACGATCACTTAAGGGAAATTATGGGTTTAAAAGCAGACAGTTGGATACGAGAAAAATCGCTCAAAGAGCGTATGATAGAGCCTTTTTGCGACGATCAGGTCGGTAAAGATGTCGTCAGTTATGGCGTCAGCAGTTATGGATATGACATCCGTGTAGGACGTGAATTTAAGATTTTTACCAATGTAAATTCCACTGTGGTTGATCCCAAAGAATTTGACGATAAAAATGTGATCGATTTTGTAGGTGACATCTGTATCGTTCCACCTAACTCTTTTGCATTGGCACGTACCGTGGAATACTTTAGGATTCCCAAAAATGTCCTTGCGATTTGTTTAGGTAAAAGTACCTATGCACGTTGTGGCATCATCGTTAACGTGACACCATTTGAGCCAGAATTTGAAGGGCACATTACGATTGAAATTTCCAATACAACACCACTTCCCGCCAAAATTTATGCCAATGAAGGTATCGCGCAAGTGCTCTTTCTAGAGGGCGATACCGCATGTGAGACCACGTATAAAGATAAACACGGTAAGTACCAAGGGCAAACGGGCATTACCTTACCACGTATTTTAAAATAAGCAATTATGGCTTTACATGTAAAAGCTTTAGAGCAGCATAACACACACGAGTTTGATGGTTTTTATGCCATCTACTCTACCGCTTTTCCCCTTTCAGAACAAAAATCTCGCGATGCGCTTTTAGCGATGCAACATGCTTCTTTTTACACGATCTATCTAGCGTATAATGACGAAACAATTGTAGGATTTTGCATTATGTATCATCCGCCCCATGAAGATTTTTTTCTGCTGGAATACATGGCAATTGATGAAACGCAAAGAGGTATTGGGCTTGGCTCAACACTTTTAAAAAGTAGTATTGATCAACTGTTTCAAA
>JAVHRG010000012.1:0-7008 GCA_036171535.1 Sulfurospirillum sp.
TTATACGGAGGCGTATCTGAAAAAATTTGCATGGAGAGGTGCTGCAACAGGTCCAAATATTGAAGAGGCTGGAGCATATGGTTTAGGACCTTATGTCTTAGTTGAGGGTATCATTACGGGGCGAAAACAAACACCCAAAGTTATTTTAAAAGCGAATCCGTATTATTGGGAAAAAGGGTTTCCAAAAATTGAAACGATCACCTTGTATACGCAGCTTGAAACAGATAAAGCACTCAAAATGATGACAGAACATGAAGGTGAGATCGATTTTATGCCCATTCCCTTTAATAAAAAAATTGAGACCATGCTTTCGGCGTATTCTAAATTGGTGATTTTGCCTTCAACCAATAATTTTGCACTCTACTTTAATTTAATTAAAAAAGATTCACCTGTCTACGATAAAAAAGTACGTCAAGCCCTTAATTGCGCTTTAAATCAATACAACCTTTTAACCTTTACCTATAAACAAGAAGGTTCATTAAATCGCGAAGCATTGCATGTCAATGAGTGTCCTTTAAGTCATGAAGAGATATCAGAAGCTCTTAATAACAAACACTTCAAGATCGTTACACAAGACTCACTTCTGTTTTTATGGAAGGGCATTGAGTACCAACTCTCTCAGTACAATGTTACATTACACTATACGATTACATCCGATGAAAAGATGGTTTATGACTTTTTGCTCTCTAACAATGAGACTGTTCAAGATTGGGATATTTTGAGTCAAAATACCATAGATTGGTATGGTCGTCATCCTTGGTTAATATTTTTTAATTACCAAGAGGGAAATCCATGGAGTTTTGTGCGGGGAGATAAGATCATGCAATCGTATATTTCAGATTTTTTTGGTCTGGAGCAAAATACTCCTGAATTTAATGCATTATGTGAAAAGATACGTCAACGCGCTAAAGAAGAGGCCTATATGTTGTTTGTTCCTACGCCTAACAATGTATTTGCCATGAATAAAGAGTTGGTTTTTGAACCGCTAGGTATTGGTATGCAACCTTTTTGGAAAGCCAATATTACCGATCAACACTGGTCCATTCGTGGTGATAAGCCTTATCCCAAAGAGCTTCATGCCCCTATCTTTCCAAAGCGACTACCATGAAAAAGATCCAAATAAAATATAAACTGTTTTTATTGTTTAGCTTTTCGTTTATTGGGATGCTGATTCTTGCCGAGCGCTCGTTTAAACTTTCACAAGAAAATATTAGCAATGCAACAACCATTTTTGAAAATTCACGAAGTACCCAACATCTGCAAGAGAACTACATTGAACCCATTAATGCGTTGCGCGAAATGAGCCTTTCGTTGGTAATGTCGCCGAATGAAGATTACCGCAAAACGATTGAGATTGATATTATGAAACAGAAAGAGCGCCTTGAAGAGAACTTTCTCAAGCTTGATCTCAAGACATATGATTTTTGGAAAGTGTACGCAAGCAGCGTAGAAAAGACCTGTGGTTATCTTGCTGCACATTTTGAAGAGGGCGCGTTTGTGTATGTCAATTCCACCGAACGCGATCACTATTATGCGCTTTTAAATCGCCTCAAAGCGCTTCAGCATGATGCCGTGAATCAAGCAGAACAAAATTTTGCGGACATTCAAACCAGTGCACAGGCCTTGAAATATGAATTAGCTATACTTATTCTCGTTCTTTCCAGTTTAGTCTTTACCGTAGGATATTTGCTCTCGAACCACATTGTCTCTTCCATTTTAAAATTGCAAGAGGGGCTTAAAGAGTTTTTTATCTATTTGGAAACGAAAAGCATACCGCCTAAATCCATTGAGCTGACCAGTAGAGACGAGTTAGAAGATATGTCAAATCTGCTCAATCGTAGTATTGCTAAAGCGTCAGCCAATATAGAGCAAGACATCGTTTTTGTCGAAGATGCGATTAATGTGGTCAATGACCTTAAAATGGGAAAACTCTCCTCACGCCTGCATGCGACGGCTCAAGCCCAAGAGTTGCAACTGCTCAAAGATGTGGTCAATGCCATGATTGATAATCTAGAATCTAAAATCAATGAAGAAATTTTTAAGCGCAGTGAACAAGAAAAACTTCTGATTCAACAGAGCAAGCTTGCCAGTATGGGTGAGATGATTGGTAATATTGCCCATCAATGGAGACAGCCGCTGGGCGAGATTAGTGCGCTTTTGATTAACCTTCAAGTGAAGCATGAGTTTAATGATCTGGATGATGCCTATATGCTCTCATCTATTCAGCAGTGTGTTAAAATCAACTCGTTTATGTCTGGCACCATCAGTGATTTTCAAAACTTTTTCAAGCCTTCAAAAGAGAAGGAGGTCTTTGAAATCAGTGAAGCGTGTGAGCGTGCCATTTCTATTTTACAAGCTTCATTGAAGTACCATGGCATTGAATTTTCATTTGATATTTCAGAAAAAATGGAGGTGCTTGGCTACCCCAATGAGTTTGCCCAAGCGCTTCTTAATATTCTCTCCAATGCTAAAGATGTTCTGAGTGAGCGCGAAATTACCAATCCCTTCATTCGGTTGTATCTCAAAAAAGGGTACAAATACATTTTGATTGTGATAGAAGATAATGGAGGGGGAATTGCCAGTGAATATATGGACCGTATTTTTGAGCCTTACTTTACCACGAAATATGCAAAACAAGGTACGGGTATTGGGCTTTATATGACGAAGATGATTATTGAAAATAATATGGGAGGCGTCATCAATGTCAAAAATACTGAGATTGGAGCACTCTTTACCATTAAATTACCCAGTGTTATGGATACAAATACTGCCGATTGAGTCTACAAAAGAAGTTTACATGTAAGGAAAATCCTTACATGTAAAAAGAGTTACGCATTAGTATTTTTTTCTGCAATCATTGCATCAAGGGTGACAAAAAGCGTTTTACTTTCATTTTCAACCTCTTTAAAGTAGTTGATAATTTGCGCTTTCTCATCTAAGAGATTTGAGGAGGTAGCGTGAATCAACTTAGCTACTTCAAGGACATGATTGTGGAAGTTTTGATGCGGTTTATAAAGCTCTTTAAAGCTTTTAGTATCCCCAAAAATCTTCTCACCATCATGATGGTACCACTCACCAAGACTACAGGTTTCATGGTTTTGAAATACGACATCTTTGTCATTGACATAGACCGCACTGTAGGCATTAGATTTAAAGATAGCATGGTTCATCTTTGCTAAGGTAATGAAGATGGTCTGCTGAATGGTATTGATATTGGTCGAAGTGGTGTTCGAATGGGTGATTAGGCTGTTGAAGGTCGTACTTAATTTATCAAGTGTTTTAGTGGATGCATCGGCATCACTTTTCATGGCATCGGCATTGGTTTCAAGACCCGATGTCTCTTGTTGGAGCATTTTAATGGAGACAGCAATTTCAGCCGTTGCTTTTTGAGTTGTTTCTGCCAGTTTACGAACTTCATCAGCAACCACGGCAAAACCACGACCATGTTCTCCAGCACGGGCTGCTTCAATGGCTGCATTGAGCGCTAGTAAATTAGTCTTATCAGCGATATCATTGATCATATCAACGACATTACTGATGTCACGGGTACGTTGTGCAAGCACTCCGATGCTTTGTTCATTTTGATTGACAAATTCGACCAATGAAGTAATTTTAGCAATCGTATCACGCAGATTTTGATAGCTGCCTTTGGTTTCTTCTGCATAAATTTCGCCATCGTGTGCAATCTCTTTAAGACGCTCTACAATGGTGGATAAATTAGACTGTACGGTTGAGAAGTCATGTGATCCACTGCTAATTTGTGCAAGCTCTGCATTAAGACTGTTGCGTGCAATAAATTCATGGGTTTGCTGCATGGCACGAACAGATTGATTAACCATATTGGTCTGCTCCCTAAATTCACCATGCATTCCCTTTTGTAAAATTTTACGGCTAAAGTCTTCTTTGGACGCTGCTAAAATGGTAGATTTTATCTCTTTTGTAACCAGTTCAAAGTTATCTAAAAGGGAGTTCATATTGGAGCAGAGAAGTTTGAGCTCGCCCCCATCATTCACATTAACAATACGACCATGTAAATTACCGTGTTCGCTCTCTTTGACAATAGCGGCAAGGGAGTGAATGGTTTTTTGCACTTTACGAATATTGATAAACATAAACCAACCCAATGCAAAATTACAAAAATTGATAATTTGAATCCAATGGAAGCCATTAATGGTAACTTCTAAACAGAATGCAATAAAAAAAATAACCAGCGAAATAAGGTTGGCATCTTGAATTTTGGCTAGAGAAGATCTATTCATAAGAGAGGATGAAGGCATCATAACTGACCTTTAACTGGGATAGAGTAGTGTCTAAAAGTGCACGAGACGCTTGCACACCACCTGTTTGTTCTGCATCAAGCATTTTTTTATACAGAGGAATAATGACTTCAAGTCCTTTTGGACTTGGTGCGCGACGTACCGAGTGATAACCAATGATTTGGTTTGTCTTGGTGTCGACAACGGGAGTAATGTACGCATGAACCCAGTAGTAATAATTGTTCTTCGTACGATTTTTCACGTACGCAAAAATTTCATTTCCCGCTTGCACACGATCCCATAAAAGTTTGAAAATGGCTTTTGGCATATCTGGATGGCGCAAAATGTTATGAGGTGCACCAATGAGCTCTTGTTCTGTATAACCAGACATCTCGATAAAAAGATCGTTGGCATAGGTAATTCTTCCTTTAAGGTCAGTTTTAGAGACAATAAAAAGGTTTTCGTCAAAGTGAAGTTCATCACCTTCTTGGGTAATAGACACGGCAGTAACTCCTCTAAATCCAATTAAAATCAAAGAAAATAGTATAACCAAAAAAGTGAAGTTCATCGCCGCCTAAATGATGAATATCTATTCACTTTTCAAAAGATTACCTTTAGTAACAAATGTAATTTCGGTATTTTATTTGTCGGTTTTAAACGAAAAAACGGCTCCTAGGCTTTGTCTGTTTTGATTGAGAATCACATTGGCTTGCCAGATCATATTTCCCATAATACACGTAGGAAGCATTCCCTCTCCCTCAAAGATTCCATCAGCAGTTTTGGTGAGCTTAATGGTATGCAATCCCATATTCATATTGGTTGCAAAAAGTTTTATCTCAATAGTGGGCGGATCAATCGGTGTGGTCACTTTAAAGTGCAAGGGTTTCATTAAGGGGATACTTTTAGGTTCTATCTCCAAACGAAGGAGTGATCCATCGCTGAGCGTTACTTCACAGCCATTTTCATGCAAATCGCATGTCGGATTGGCTTTTGCAAAATGAGTCTCACCCACCCACCATTGGTAGACATCTTTGGCGTCAATCAGCACATAGGCTGCAATGAGTACAACAGCTAAAATTTCTACGGCAAGGAATTTAAAAAAACGAGGGGATGGCATCTATTTATCCTTCAAAAAAAGTGAGTGGATTTTATCATCTCTTGAGTAAATTTTGAGTAAATATCTTAATTGGCGTGCAAAAGGTTTTTATTTCATTTGCCCTAAATTTGAGCGCTCTTTTGCTTTTCACCATGTCGTTCTGAAATAAGTTCCGTAAGAACGCGAGTAAACTCGCTTCGACAGCTATTTTAAAGTATATGCTCGCTAGAATTGAGCCATAACGTCCAAGCGAGGATAGCAATTTTATGGCGCATATTACGGTAGATGGCACGGTATTAGAGGTTAAAGAGGGTGCTTTGTTGATTGAAGAACTGCTCGCAAACAAGATTAATATTCCCCATTTTTGTTATCATCCTGCTCTTGGAAAAGATGGTAATTGCCGTATGTGTATGGTTGAAATTGAAGGGCAAAAACGTCCCCAAATCGCGTGTGATACTCCTATTAAAGAGGGGATGATTATTCGGACAAAAGGTGCTTCTATTGACCGCGTTAAACGCTCCATTCTAGAGCTCGAACTCATTAACCATCCTATCGATTGTCCTATTTGTGACCAAGCCGGTGAATGTTCTTTACAGAACTACTATATGGATGTGGGGCTTTATGAGAGTCGTTTAAGTACCCCAAAAACGAGGGGCGAAAAGCATGTTGATTTAGGTGCGAATGTTATGCTCGATCAAGAGCGCTGTGTGCTCTGTACCCGCTGTGTTCGTTTCACCAAAAATATTACGAAAACCAATGAATTAGGTGTTCTCTCTCGTGCTGATCACTCCGTTATCACAACGTTTCCTGGCTCAAAACTCTCCAATCCGTATGCGATGAATGTGGTTGATCTCTGTCCGGTTGGCGCACTCACCAGCAAAGACTTTCGTTTCCAAAAACGAGTTTGGTTTTTACACAGTGAAGAGGCGATCTGCAATCATTGTGCCAGAGGTTGCTCCATTTTTGTGGATCATCATAAAGAGAAGTATAAAAACGAGATGGTCTACCGTTATCGTCCGCGCTTGAATGAAAAAATCAATGGGTATTTTATCTGTGATGCGGGGAGACTGAGTTATACCAAAGAGAATGAAAACGCTGAATTTAGTCCTCTTATTCGTGGCATGGTGAGTGAATATGAATACGCTGAGGGGAAACTTTTGCGCCTACTCAAACGGTATCTTGGTAAAACTGTTTTTGTGATCTCTTCCAACCTCTCCTTAGAAGAGATGGTCAGGGTACAAAAGCTTGCCAAACTCTATGATGGTACGCTGTATGCCTATGAAGAGACTCGTTTTGATACCCGTTTTGGTGATGATTTTTTAAAATGCACGGATCGCTCTGCAAATGCAAGAGCATTGCCCCTTCTTGGAATTGACGATTCCAAAGAGGCACTTCAAAACGCCCTTCTTACCGCCGAACTTGTTGTGATGGTGGGACGTAGCGATGCACAACTCCTCAAATCCATGGAATACGCCAAGAGTGTTGTTGTTTTATGCTCGGCTTGGGAATTTACATGTAAAGAGGTTGAGCTTGTTTTACCGATTGCTTCGCATACCAAAAGAGCGGGCAGTTTTATCAATGTCGATGGCTATGTTCAGCACAGCGCTTCAGCCATTCAAACGGAGGGTGGGCATAAAACCCTTCTTGCTATTTTAG
>JAVHRG010000013.1:0-6961 GCA_036171535.1 Sulfurospirillum sp.
TCTTCAAGAGGTGTGAAAGCACCTCTTTCTACATTTTAAATTTTTACAAACGTTTTTCTAATTTTTGCTGATGTGCCGTAAAGATATCTTCAAGTGCAATATTGTATTTGTTGGCAATGACCACAATATTTCCAAGAACATCTCCTAACTCTTCGGTAAGATTTTGCACATTTTCATCGTAACTTTTGACAGCTTCATCCGCTCGATCACGTCCAATCTCTAAGGCTCGAATCGCACGAGCGACTTCCCCTGTCTCTTCCGATAAAAAACCAATACGAATAAAGATATTTAAATCCAACCACCCTTTTTTCGTATAGTAAGCTTCCACAAATTTTTGAAATTGATTTAAATCCATTGCTACATCCATAATCATAAATTCTTTTAATTAGAAAAAGAATATTATTCTAGCTCAAATTTTATAATGAAAAGGGCATGAATGAAAAGCATTGCGGTTTATTGTGGTTCAAGTCTTGGAGCACATGAAATTTATAAAGAGCAAGCAATTTTACTGGGCAAATTTTTAGCAAAAAATAATATTACGTTGATTTATGGTGGAGCAAGTGTTGGTATTATGGGAACGATAGCCGATGCCATTCTTCAAGAGGGTGGTTCTGTGATTGGTGTTATTCCAGCATTTCTTGAACAAAGAGAAATTGCGCATAAAGATTTGACGGAACTGATTTGTGTTGAGACGATGCATGAACGTAAAGCTAAAATGATGGCATTAGCCGATGGGTTTATTGCTCTACCAGGAGGTCCTGGAACGCTTGAAGAATTTTTTAGTTTTTACATGGAATCAAATTGGCTTGTTACAAAAGCCTTGCGGTATCTTAAATATCAATGGTTATTACAATAAACTTATTGAACTCTTTGATCATATGGTTGCTGAAAAATTTTTACAAGAACGATCACGTAATGTATTTTATGTGGATGATAACTATGAGAGCTTATTGAATAAAATGAATGCGTATGCGCCACCTGCTATTAAAACATATCATTAATGGGCATTAAAAAATAGAAAATTTATGTTTGAGTAACACAAGCTTGGCTTGTGTTACATGTAAAGGTTAAAACGTTCCGTATGCCACGAAAAAGGCGATATTCATACATTGAGGTTGTGCTGCTCCCCCTTTGGATGGGCAACGTTTCATATAGGTGTTAATGACTTTGCCATCTTTGTTGGTGAGCATCGGATAATTAAAATTCATATAATCCAAAATATTTTTGCCATTGGAATGGTGAATAAACTCAACCGTACCATCTTGTTCAACTTTTGTGACAATACCTACGTGCGTGATATTTTCAGCCACTTGAACAGAAGGTTTTTTGACAACAACTTTGTTTTTACCTTTTCCTTTGGTTTTTACAGCTGCTTTGTGTTCTGTATTCTCAAAAAAGACAAGGTCTCCAAGATGGGGAAGTCTTGTTTCATACGCATTCCCTTTTTGGGACATAAGATTGAACATAGCACGCGATTTTCGAGCATTGTCGAAACTTTGACTGAGCTCTTTTTCTTTGTAAAAAGGCGTTCCTGTTTTATAGTTAATCAGACTTACAAATCCTGAACAGTCGCCTCCATCGCGCTTACCTAAATACATCAACGCATTTTGAACAATTGATTCACGCAAAGAGAGCTCTTGAACAGGACGTAAGTCGTAACTTTCATGTTCTTGTTGTAGATAAAATTCATTCGATGGTTTTTCGCCAAGGTACATCTTCTGCTCAGTTTGAGTGTTCTCTGCCATAGGTACAGTAGGTGTTTCAATGGTTGCTTTTGGCGCACAGCCTATCATAAAAAGAGCAGCCATACTCACAGTAAGCCATTTTTTCATTTGATTCTCCCATAAGCGCTAAAATATGCAGGTGCTAAGCATTTGTGATTTTCACCATTGGAACATTTTTCCATATAAGAGTTGACAACTTTATTGTTGTACATCGCAACGGTTGGATAGTTAAGATTCATTTGGCTAATCAAATTTTTTCCTTTGGTGTGGTGTATAAAATAGACAGTTTCATCAGGATCAATTTGTGTGACAATCCCAATGTGAGTGATGTTATCATCATTTTTAGTTTTAGAGTATTTTTTAACGGTATTGGCAAAAAAGATAAGATCACCAACCCTAGGTTTATCTTGATAGGTACGTTTTTGGTTGTCAAGAAGATTATAAATGGCTAAAGAGCGCCTGGTATCTTCAAAATAGCCATTGAGTTCTGCTGGTGTGAAAAAAGGTTCGGTACTCTCTTTATTGACCAAGCTTACAAAACCTGAGCAATCTAAACCATCTTTTTTCCCTTGATGTTTAAGCGCATTTGTGACGATTTCTTGACGTTTAGGCGTATCATCTTTGGCTTGTGGAAGTTCAGGAGCATTTTGCGTAAACTCTTTTTGGGCACAACCACTCAGTAAAAACAAGCAGGAACAAAGTGCAAATAGGTACTGTTTCATTCAAATCCTCATAAAAAGTGCGGCAAGTATATTAACCATTTTTACCTAAATTTTGGGTACAAAAATTGTACGTTCTAAGGGGTCTAACCATTTTTCTTCCATGTGGTCGTACGTTTTAATCGTAACATGATTATCATATAAAAACAAAGAGTTTGTCCAGATCACCTCTTTATTCATATCGCTATTGTGGATGTTGGTGACATATTCGATATGGTTGATTGCCGAAGCAAAACTAGGCTCTTTTACGGATGTGTGGGTATGTCCACTGACCCATAAAAAAAGTTGTGGATTGTCATGAAGCAATGTTTGAATTTTATCCTTAGGTTGGGCGACAAAATTGGGAGTATTTGCCCAATGGTTATAATTTTCCAAAGTATGATCTAGGGGTGCATGAAAAAAGACGATGGTAGGTGTTTTGGGATGGTTCTTGAGCTCATTTGCAAACCAACTGAACTGTTCATCCGAAAGCTTGGTTAAATACCTAGGATCGTCTGCGGAGAGGAAAATAAGTAAATAAGGCGGTTTTTCAATACTATCATAGAGCCTCGAAAGTCCAAAGGTACTTTGAAAACGCTTCAATTTTTCAGCTTGCATTTCATGAGGAGCATGTTGAAATTTTCCATTGCTATCAAGCTCATCCGTATAAATAAAATCATGATTGCCAGTAATAACATGAAGCGGTTTCGTGAGTTTTGAAAAATAGTTTTTGACAAAATCATACTCTTCTTGTGTCCCCGATTTAGAGCAGATATCACCCACAGCTACGACCATATCAACGTCATTCCATTGGTTGATCTGCTCTATCACATGCTCTTTCATAGGCACATTTTTGCCAGGCAGATGTGGGTCACCCAATACTACAATATGACTGAGCGGTGCCGCATAAAGACAAAGTGCAAAAGCAAGTGAAAGAAAGAGCTTTATCATAGGCTATCCATTGCCTTTTGCATACGACATAGTATCTCCGTTAAAACACTTTTTTGGGTTCCAAAATTGAGTCGTACACAATTTTTGTCGCCAAACGGTTCCCCATCACTCAGCCCAACACCATGGTCTAAGAAAAACTCGTAGGGACTCTTTACATGTAAAGACGATGCATCGATCCACGCGAGAAATGTCGCTTCTTGATCGAGGAGTTTGAGTTTTGGATTTTTGCTGACAAAGTCTTGTACCATTTTAAGATTTTCTGCCAAATAGACACGAAGCTCACTAAGCCACGCATCACCTTCAAGGTAAGCCGCTTTAAGCGCGGTGATACCCAAGAGATTGATGCCTCCGACCATACTGCCCATTGTCTTTTTAAAGTTTTTGCGAAGTTCTGCATTGGGAATAACGGCAAAGGAAGCTTGAAGCCCTGCAATATTGAAGGTTTTACTCGGCGCCATCAGCGTAATGCTTCTTTGCGCCAATGCTTCGTTCAGTGAAGCAATAGGAATATGTTTAGCCTTTGGATTCAAAAGTAGATCCGCATGGATTTCATCGGAGCAAATGGTAAGGTCGTGCTTTAAACAAAAAGCACCGAGCTTTTCAAGTTCTTTACATGTAAAAACCGTTCCTGCTGGGTTGTAAGGATTGCAGAGCATAAAAAGTTTGCAGGTAGGTTTGATCGCTTGCTCCATCGCCTCGTAATCCAGAACCCAACGGTTATTCTCCTCTTTCATGGCAATGGCTAGGACTTCTTTATTTGCGTATTTGGGTGCTTTAATGAAGTGCGGATAAATCGGTGTCGTTGTCATCACGCTTGCTCCATCCACGGTAAGACATGCGATATTCATGCTACTGACGACACCATGGGTAAAGAGTAACCACTCTTTTTTGATCTCCCAATTGTAATGACGTTTCAGAAAAGCGATAATCGCATCATACACCTCTTCATCAACAGCGGTGTAGCCAAAAACACCCTCGTGCACTCTTTTTTGAAGGGCATCAACAACGCAAGGAGGTGATTTAAAATCCATATCGGCGACCCACGCAGGAATGACATCGGCCCCTTTATATTTGTCCCATTTTTCGCAAGGAGTCTTTGTTCTATCCACAATCTCGTCAAAACTACCCATCAAAATTGTCCTTTTTTTTAGTGTAATGATTGTAACATATTTTTATAAACCAAGTTTTACATGTAAAGGTGAAAAAATGACCTACGTCATTATTGCAGTTGTTATTGTTGTCTTTTATCTCTTGACAAAGAACTATCAAACTGAGTCATACCAGCATATTAATGTCAATGTTAAGCAGACGCTTAAAGGGGATTTGGCGGAGCATGAAGCGGGACTTTTAGTCGCTTTGATGGCAAAAGTAGCCAAAGCAGATGGCAGAGTCAATGAGCTTGAAGCCGAACTTTTAAGCCTGACGTTTAATGATATTGCTCGTGTGTTTGAAAACAGTGACAGTGTTCGTGAAGCGCTAAAAGTGATTTACCAAAAAGAGTTGCAAAGTTTTGATAACACCCTGATTGTCTCACAAAAATACCTTAAACTCACTCAAAATGACTATGCAAAACGTCTCAAAGTGATGGAATATTTGCTCAATCTTGCCTTTATTGACAATGAGTTTTCCCAAGCGGAATTTATGATAACCGAGGATATTGCCAATGCGTTAGAGATTAGGCATGCTGATTTTGAAAAACTGATTGCCTCCTTTGAACAATTTTATGCGAATAAAACGGCTCAAAAAGAGTTTGGAATAAAAAAAGCATATGAGATTTTAGGTGCAGATGAAAGTGAAGATATGGAGAGCATTAAGAAAAAATATCGCGCTTTGGTCAAAGAGTACCACCCTGATATCTTAATGGGCCAAGGAAAAGATCAAAGCATTATCGATGCTGCGACCACGAAGCTTCAAGAGATTAATGAAGCGTATGAGATGATTAAAAAGGAAAAAAATTAGATGTTATCGACCCCTTTAGAAAAGCACACCCTAAGTATGTCCGTTTTAATGACACCCGATAAAGCCAATTTTTCTGGCAATGTTCATGGAGGTGACCTTTTAAAACTTCTCGATCAAGTCGCCTATGCGTGTGCATCACGCTTTTGTGGCGGTTATGTGGTTACCATGTCTGTCGATCAAGTTATTTTCAAACAAGCCATTACGGTTGGCACGCTGGTCACATTTTTAGCCAGTGTTAATTATACGGGCAAAACATCGATGGAAGTAGGCATTAAAGTCATTGCAGAAAATATTCAAAAAGGGGTTGCAACGCATACGAACAGCTGCTTTTTTACAATGGTCGCAGTGGATGAAAATGGGAGACCTACGGCTGTGCCTGCTTTTGTACCCGAAAGCGATATTGAGAAGAGGCGTTTCCATGATGCCCAAAGACGTCGTGACATTAGGCTTCATGGATACAATGAAATTGCACCTCAAAAATAGAAAGAATGCTTAGAGTTCAGATTTTATAAGGTCTTCTAACTCTTGTTTACCAAATTTAATGAGTGGTTTTCCATTGACAAAAAACTCTGGAGTTGCATTGACTCCAAGGGTTTTGGTATCCGCAATATCTTGTTTGATAAGAGCATCGATCTCAGGTCTTTTAAGATCATCCCGCAATTTATCAATATCAATCCCCGCTTCAGGTAAAAATCCCCAAATCAGCCCAATATTCGGTGTGCCATGGCTTGCCCATTTGTCTTGGTATTTGTAAATGACTTCCAATGCTTCAAGGTATTTGTCTTGCAGACGTGCTGCTTCAATCATTGCAACCACATAGTAGGAATCGGTATGAAAAGGAGCGTAACGGAGTACGAGTTTGAGTTTATCAGGATTTTGTTTGAGAATGTTTTTCACGAACGGATAAAAACTTTTACAGGTGCCACATGCAGGGTCAAAAAATTCGACAATGGTTGTTTTTGCATTGGAATTGCCAAGAACATAGGCATGTGGACGCACAAGCGCAGCGCTTTTTTCTGCAGAGACACTATGGTTAGCGTTCTTATAAAGATAACTTCCTCCAACAAATAGAAGTACAAGCACGAAGAGTGAAGCAATAATAAGCGTCTGTTTTTTCATAGTTACGAAGCCTTTGGTTTGATTAAGAGTAAAAGAATAAAAATAAGTGCAAATGCAACAAGGGAGAGGAGCTGAATCGTGATAAATCCAAACCAATTGATGTAGTCACTGGTACACGAAACCCCTTGAGAACAGGGTGCGAGCGTTTCAGGTACGATGCCAAAGTAGAGCAGATTGTGGTAAATAGCAAAGAAAAGCCCAAGCAATACGAGAGGCAGTGCGTATTTGAAAACATTTTTATCGTTGCTAAAAAGCGCGACGAGTAAAATGACGCTCAATGGGTACATACAAATACGCTGATACCAACACATCACACAGGGTGGAAACATCATAATTTCACTGAAAAAAAGACTTCCGAGCATTGAAACCATCGAAATAATCCATGCAAAAAAAAGCAGTGTAAAAAGTGTGTTTGGCGACTTTTGTATTTGATTCATTAAAACTCCAAAATTTTTACCATTGTATTTAATACGTCCTAAAAGGAACGTATTGTAAAATAAAAACATCAAT
>JAVHRG010000014.1:0-6918 GCA_036171535.1 Sulfurospirillum sp.
GAGTCTCCATGCGTTTTTAAATACCGACAATAATTACGAAAAACAACTTACAGCCCTTAAAAATTTTGATCTTCCAAATACATTTTTGAAAGATTCTATTTTTATTTCTATGAACGAAGATGTTGAAATGTATAAAACAAAACATTTTTTACGTGAATTAGAAAGTGGTAATAAGTTTGTTCCCATTTTGCAAAAAAAGATGAAAGAAGCAGGTGTCCCACCAGAGTTTTTGTACCTGGCTATGACCGAATCCAGTTTTGATCCTTTCTCTTCATCTTCTGCCAAAGCTTCAGGTATTTGGCAATTTATTCCTGAAACGGCTCGCCGTTATGGTTTAGTAGAAAATGCTTTTGTAGATGAGAGGCGAGATCCTATTAAATCAACAGAAGCGGCGATTGTTTATTTACAACGCCTACATGATCTTTTTGGTAAGTGGTATTTAGCCGCATTGGCCTACAATTGTGGTGAAGGCACTGTCACCAAAGCGATTGCCAAAGCAGGAACCGATGATATTAATGTTCTCTTAGATGAGAGCCAAAAGTACCTTCCCAAGGAAAGCAGACTTTATATTCGTAAAATCTTGATGATGAGTTTTATCTCGGGTAGTACCGATATTATGCTTGAAAATGGTTCTGAATACCTTCTGAATCGTGCCAATAATGCGACGTTTGTTAAAGTTTCAGTTCATAGCGGTACAAGTCTTAAAGATGTAGCAGAAAGTATTGGAATTTCATTACGGGAATTAAAATCCTATAATCCTCATCTTAAACATGCTTTTACTTCGCCTCTTGGTGAAAAAAGTTATTTGTACATTCCTCAAGACCGTCAAATCACGTTTACACAAAATTTCGATCAAACCAAACAACCACAAAAATATGCTGTATATAACACTCAAAAAGGCGATTCCTTGCAAAGTGTTGCAAAAAAATATGGTATGAGTTATCAATCTTTGATGGAGCTCAATAACTTAAAGAGTGCTTCTCTCAAACCAAAAACGGAGATTGTTGTGCCTCTTGGCACGGCTACCCCTTCTTCAGTAACGGTTGCATCGTCAAATAATGTTGAAAAATTGTATATCATTAAAGCAGGCGATACGATTGAAACCGTATCAAAAAAATACGATATTCCTGTCGCACAATTGATAAAAACCAATAAGAAAAAGAATGCACTTGTAAAAGTGGGAGAGAGTATTGTTATACCAAAAAATTAGTAGATTGAGCCTTTGTGTTGTAATGCTTTTGGTATTTTACGGATGCGCTTCTAAACACGACTCTTATTCTTACCGTTCACGAGGAGGTGCGACAATGGCACCTCCAGATGGTAGTGGCCCTATTAATGATTCGCCTGCCATGCATAAAGCTACCATGCGCCCTTATTCCATTGATGGGAAAACCTACACGCCAACAATGGTAAGTGTGGGCGATACATTTAGTGGTATTTCGAGTTGGTATGGCAAAGATTTTCATGGTAAAAAAACCTCCAATGGTGAAGTTTACAATATGTATGATATGACAGCTGCCCATAAAACACTTCCTATGAATACGATGCTTAAAGTAACCAATCTTAAAAACAACAAAAGCATTGTTGTACGTGTCAATGACCGTGGACCTTTTGTAGGGACGCGTATCATTGATCTCTCCTATACTGCTGCAACACGTATTGATCTTGTTGCAAATGGGACAGGTCCTGTGGGAATTGAAGTCATGGGTTTTGCTGGTGTGGTTGCTCCTGCTGGAGCACCTAAAGAGAGTGTTGTTGAAACCGATTATTTCATCCAAATTGGAGCCTTTAGAAATAAAGATGGAGCCACACATTTTGCTCAAAGCAATATGAATGTCAATAATCGCTACAATGCGGTCGTAAAAGAGGGTACATTTGAAAATAAACCAATGTACCGTGTATGGCTCAAAGGATTTGGCAGTGAAGCTGAAGCCTCAGACTTTATTGCAAAAGGACCGTTTAAAGGTTCATTTATTGTAAGGGAATAAAATGCAAACACTACAGCGCATAACCAAAGAGACACACATTAGTGTAGAACTAGAGATGAATGGTACGGGTAAAGCAAATATTGCTACGGGCATTGGTTTTTTTGACCATATGTTAGAAGCTTTTACCAAACATTCCTTGATCGATTTAACCCTTACATGTAAAGGTGATACACACATTGATTTTCACCACAGCGTTGAAGATGTAGGCATTGTTTTAGGTCAGGCTTTACGTGCTTCAATATACCCTATCGAGAGTGTCGAACGTTATGGTAATGCAGTAGTCGTTATGGATGAAGCAGCCGTTGAGTGTGCCCTTGATCTTAGCAATCGTGCTTATTTAGTCTATGAAGTAGAAATGGAAGGCAAAGTAGGCGAGTTTGATGTAGAACTGGCTGAGGAATTTTTTAGAGCGGTCATTATCAATGCAGGTATTAGTGCCCACATTGTTGCACACCGTGGAAAAAATAGACACCATCTTTTAGAAGCCGCTTTTAAAGCTTTTGCCGTAGCCCTTCGTCGAAGTTTAGTCAAAAATGAGCGTGTTGGAATTCCAAGTACTAAGGGTGTTTTATAATGATTGAATTATTGGTTTTTGATGTCGATGGCTGCCTTACGGATGGTGGAATTACCTATGGAAACAGTGATGCCGAAGAGTTCAAAACATTTAATGTTAAAGATGGTTTTGGCATCGTTTCATGGATGAAATTGGGTCGTAAAACGGCAATCATTACCGGACGAAGTTCTCGGGTGGTTGATAAACGAGCCAAAGAGCTTGGCATTAATTATTTGTATCAAGATGTTAAAAATAAAAAAGCTATTTTACAAGAAATATTAGACAAAGAAGGACTCTCTTTTGAGCAGGTTGCTGCCATCGGGGACGACTTGAATGATTTGTCGCTTTTACGTTCCGTTGGGCTTTCCTTTGCCCCTGTGGATGCCTTGCCTATGGTTCTGCAAACCGTTGATGTAGTGTTACATAAAGAGGGTGGAAAAGCGGCGGTTAGAGAGATGATCGACATTATAGTCGAGAAAGAAAACTTGAGTGAGGCATTTGTAAACCTTTGGCTGTAAAATTACTTTTATATTCAACACTTCTTTTTTTTGGAATGATGATTTTTTTAATTATTAAAGAGCCTTATACCATCAATATTGTAGATCAAAATGGTAATTTGCTTCCAGATATAGAACTTTTCAATGCTAAAAATTATCAGATCAAAGAGGGGTCAATTGAGAGCATCGTACATGCAGATCGCGTGGCTCGTTATAAAGATTTTGATAAGCTTTATGTGATTGACGCCAGTCATAAAACCAAAGAGGGATTGCATGGTACGCTTATATCAGATGAAGGTACACTTCAAGATAATGTGATGCATTTCCAAACCAATTCACACTATAAGCGAGACGATGGTATTGCTCTGGATGGCGAAGATATCTTTTATGATCTTAAGCAAGAGATATTAAGCAGTGAAAAGCCTTTTGATTTTACCCAGAAGCAGAGCCGTAGCCATGGGCTTTCATTTGTTTATCAGATGAAAGAGGGCACAATAAGTGCCACTAATATACACTCATTTATACAACAACTAGGGAAGAAGTAGATGAAAAAACTGATAGCACTTTGTTTATGCACTTCATGTATGCTTTTGGCTGCGGAAGTCGAAGTCACTGCCGATAAATTTTTTGCTGATGATAAA
This sequence comes from Sulfurospirillum sp., assembly GCA_036171535.1. Taxonomy (GTDB): domain Bacteria; phylum Campylobacterota; class Campylobacteria; order Campylobacterales; family Sulfurospirillaceae; genus Sulfurospirillum. Next base: position 3,680 of record JAVHRG010000014.1, read on the forward strand.
AAGAAAATCAGCACCTTTGAAGGTCACGTTATCGTGATTAAAGAGAGCGATAAACTGACAGCGAATAAAGTTGTCATAGAGTTTGATGATAAAAAACAACCCATACGCTATATTGCAACAGGTAATGCCAAAGGCAATTTAACGATGAATCAAAAAAAATATTATGGTGAAGCGGAAAAAATGACGTATGAACCATCAAAAAGCCTCTATACCTTGGAGAAAAAAGCCTTTTTGCATGAGATTGAAACGGATAAAAAAGTGTATGGTGATTTCATCCGAGCTGATCAGAACAGCGGCCAGTATCAAGTAGATGGAAAAGGGGCAGCTCCTGTCAAATTTATCTTCAAAGTTGAGGATAAAAAACAGTGATTAAAGTCAAAAATGCCTTCTTTGTGAAGTCTGCTTCCAAAATGGAAGAGACTACACCAGAAGGGATGAGCGAAGTTGCTTTTATTGGACGCAGTAATGTGGGTAAAAGCTCCATTATCAATGCGCTCACCAATAAAAAAGGGCTTGCCAAAAGCTCTTCAACACCAGGGAAGACACGTCTCATTAACTTTTTTCAGATTATTTTGGACAAAGATGGTGAAAGTTATCACGCACAACTGGTGGATCTTCCTGGCTTTGGTTATGCTAAAGTATCGCATAGTCTCAAAGCAGAGTGGCAAAAAAATCTAACAGATTATATTAAAAAGCGTGTTTCGATTCGTGTTTTTGTGCATCTTGTTGATTCTCGTCACCCCTTTTTAGAGATCGACAAAGCCGTACATACGTATTTAAGTGAGATTGTCAGACCCGATCAGACGATTTTGCGTATTTTTACCAAACTTGATAAATTAAAGCAGAGCGAGATTAGTGTGATTAAAAAGAATTATCCTGATGCTATTTTAGTTTCAAGCAGTAGTAAAAAAGGGGTCGATAAGGCACTGGATGCCATTTTTGCAACGCTTTTTGGAGCAGAATCATGATACGTTATACTAAAGCAAAACTGAGTGATATTGTGCATATGCAAGAGGTTGTGCAACCTGAAGTTGAAAAAGGCATTATTCTTTTCCGCAGTTCTGATGAAATGGCAACGAATATTCGTTCATACATTCTTGCCAAAGAGGATGATCAGATTGTTGGATTTGGAGCTTTACATTTTCATGCAGATAATTTAGCAGAGATTAGAAGCCTTGTTGTCAAAGAGGGTTTTCGAGGTCATGGTGTTGGCAAAGGAATTATTCAAAATCTTTTGATCGATGGAGAAAACTTAGGCGTGAAGAAAGTCTTCACCTTAACCTATCAAAAAGCTTTTTTTGAATCTGTTGGTTTTTCTGAAATCCCAAAAGAGGCATTGCCTACTCATAAAATATGGGCCGATTGTATTAAATGCAAACATTTTCCAATATGCGACGAAATAGCGCTCATCAAAACTATTTAGCAACGTTGGGGATTAGTGGATGGCTCTTTTTTAGCCTTGTTATGTCCTCTTTGTACCCACTGATTCCTTCTTTTGTAGGAGTGGTCTTTTGCTATCTTATTCTCAATTTTAACCGACATGAAGATAATGCGCTTCCGTTATTTCTTGGGTTGAGTTATATCTGTCTCTACGATTTAACCAAAGGATTCTACCTCTTTTCGTATGTTATTTTATTTGTGGTGGTCTATCGCTTTGCGATCTATAAAATCCAAAATGTGATTACATGTAATAACTGTATTTTAGCGGCATATGTAGCTATTGCGTATCTTGGGCACTATTTTTTAAATGCTTTTTTCGCCTATTTGGACAATGCGCCTTTTCCTTATTTCTCAAACTATTATTTTTACTATATCATCATCGATTCATTGCTCTCATTTATGCTTTTTAGGATTTCACGGTGAGAATTAAGATCGTTCTTGGTATCTTCATTTCGGTGTGGATCGCCCTGCTTGTTAGGGTTTATTATATCAGTATCAAATCTAATGCGTATTATGAAGAGATTGCTAAGCAAAATGCGGTCAAAGTAGATGAATTAGCTCCTTTGCGTGGCGTTATTTTAGATCGCAATCTCAATCCACTTTCTGTTAATCGTTTAGGTTTCTCTATTAGGATTAAACCAAGATTGAGCTACAAGGTGAATCGTGCTATCTTAGATGAAGAAATTGCATTTTTGGCAGATTTACTACCTGAGTACAGTATAAAAGAGATGACAAAAGAGTATCTAAAGGCAGATTCTCCTTACAATCATGACTTTGTGGATGTCATTACCTTTGTTCCTTACGATAAACTCATCCCTCATTTTGCAAAAATTTCGCAACATGAAAATCTTAGAATAGAAATTACTTCTAAACGTCATTATCCTTATGGTGCGTTAGCATCACATGTCATTGGCTATGTAGGTAAATCCAATACGCAAGATATTTCCGAAGATGAAACAGGTACGGCAAAGTTAGTTGGCTTCTCTGGCAAAACGGGTATTGAAAAATATTACAATGATGTTCTGCGTGGCGTCAAAGGGGAGAAAAAAACCAAAGTAACCGCTTTTAACCAAGAGATTGAGCAGGTCAGCAAAACACTCCCCAAAAGTAATGATTTGGTTTTGAGCCTTGATCTGGAGCTGCAACGTTATGTTGCTGAACTTTTTGGTAAAGACAGTGGTTCTGTGGTTGTTTTGAATGTAAAAACGGGTGAAATTTTAGCGGCAGCAAGCTTCCCCGAATATGACCTTAATAAGTTTGTTAGTGGCATTACACAAGAAGAGTGGGTTGTCCTTGCCAATGATCTTGATCACCCCTTTACCAATAAATTAGTGAATGGTCTCTATCCTCCTGGTTCTGTCGTTAAAATGGGCGTAGGTCTTGCCATGATGAATTCGGGCATTATCAATCCCACAACGAGTTTTGAATCAACAGGGGCGATGGAGCTTGGTGGCAGGGTTTTTCGTGACTGGAAAAAAGAGGGGCATGGTATGATCTCATATGTCCGTGCCATTAAAGAAAGTTGTGATGACTATTTTTACAAAGCGAGTCTCAAAGTCGGTATTGATAATATTGCTCCTTTTCTGAAAAAAATTGGTTTTGCTACGAAAACAGGGATTGATTTACCTCGTGAGTTTACAGGAACGGTCCCAAGCCGTGAGTGGAAAAAAGCACGCTTTGGCAAAGGGTGGTCACAAGGAGAAACACTGATTACCTCCATTGGACAAGGGTATTTTCTCGTTACGCCCGTTCAAATTGCCAAATACACCGCTTTTTTAGCGACAGGAAATGGTGTGACT
>JAVHRG010000015.1:0-2969 GCA_036171535.1 Sulfurospirillum sp.
GTTTTAAAGAGATACGCACGTTTATGGGTATGTTGAAATTTGAGCATACGAAAGCGGTTTTAGAATTGGCGAAAGAGCGATTTTTTAAACAATTCGGACGTTATCCAAATGAGGAAGATGCGAGAGCTGTTTACCACTATTTTGAACCTGCTTTATTTGATTCTTTAGCCCATTATTCAAAACCAATTCGAGGAGCTGTTCATTTCGCTGAGGCTTTAAAGCACCGTGATATCAAATTAGGATCTACAACAGGATACACCTGTTCCATGATGGAAGTCGTCACACATGAAGCAGCCAAAGAGGGGTATCGTCCCGATTGTTATATTTCACCATCAGCGTATCTACCAGGACGACCACACCCTTTTATGATCTATAAAAATGCAATTGAACTTGAGATATATCCGCTTTCATCTATTATCAAAATAGGTGATACGATCAGCGATATTCATGAAGGTCTCAATGCTGAATGTTGGAGTATTGGCGTTGCAATGAGTGGCAATGAACTTGGGCTTTCCAACGAAGAGATGGAAGCGCTTCCCGAAGAGCTTTTAGCTGAAAAATGTGCGTTGGCACGTAAGCGATTGTACGATGCTGGTGCGCACTATGTGATTGATGGCATTTGGGAAGCTTTGCCTCTTTTAGAAATAATCAATGAGAAAATCATCCAAGGAGAAAAACCATGTCTTATCGGTTTTGCACAAGCATAAATCCAGAGTTAATTCCTAAAAATCCGTATCTTTTATTGACGCCAGGTCCTTTAAGTACGAGTAAAGGTGTACGTGCTTCTATGCTTCAAGATTGGTGTACTTGGGATAAAGATTATAATGAAATTGTTCAGGATATTCGTACAAAATTGATAAACCTTGCTTCAAAAAGTGATGCTTATACAGCCATTTTGATGCAAGGAAGTGGAACATTTAGCGTTGAAGCAGCTCTTGGAACGCTTATGCCACGTGATGGTAGTACGCTTTTGGTTTTAGCCAATGGTGCGTATGGTGAGCGTATGGAAAGCATTGCTACTTATGCGGGTATTCCTGTGGTGAAACACACAGCCCTAGAGATGCAAACTTTTTGCCTTGAAACGTTAGAAGAGACTCTGAAAACAGATCCTTCTATTACCAGTGTCGCCGTAGTGCATTGCGAGACAACAACAGGAATTTTAAACCCTATTGATAAGATTGGTCGTATTGTTAAACAGTACAATAAGCACTTTATTGTTGATGCCATGAGTAGCTTTGGTGGCATTCCCATTGATATGGATGCCTTAGAAATTGATGTATTAATTTCCAGTGCTAACAAATGTATTCAAGGTGTTCCAGGTTTTGGTTTTATGCTCTTTAAAAAAGAGCTTCTAAAGCAATGCAAAGGCAATGCGAGGTCTTTAAGCTTAGATGCGTATGATCAATGGGATGTCATGGAAAAAGGAGAGGGCAAGTGGCGCTTTACCTCACCTACTCATGTGGTGCGTGCTTTTGATGAGGCGTTACATGAGCTTGAATTAGAAGGAGGCGTTGAAAAACGCCATGCGCGTTATAGCGAGAACCAACGGTGTTTAGTTGAAGGTATGGAGGCATTAGGATTTAGTTGCGTCGTTGATAAATCACTTCAAAGTCCTATTATTACAAGTTTTTACTCTCCCAAATACGATGCATATGATTTTAAAACATTTTATGACAGACTTAAAGAGAGTGGCTTTGTGATTTACCCAGGTAAAGTTTCTAACTGTGATAGTTTTCGAATCGGAACCATAGGAGATGTTTACCCAGAAGATATAACGCGCTTGCTTCACGCCATTAAAAAGGCAATTTTTTGGTAATACCACACGCCTTAGAGAGTGGCTTTGCGCTAGTCTTTATGGCGTATCTTTTTCAGTTGTATAAAACATTCAAAACCAAACGAGGTGACGGAATAGCGCTCAATGGCTATTTAGTCACCTTCATTACTCTATCAGGTTATATCTTTTGGAGTAAAGGAAATATTGGTACGGTTAAGATTTTAGAGCTTTTGGTGCATACGCTAACCTTTGCCTATATTTTTAGCAAAAGCAAACGAGCAGCTTTTTCAAAAAAAGATACAGGCATTTTTATCGTAGCACTGGTCGGCTCTTTTAATCTTATCGGAGGCATTGCCCAAGCGTATAAAAGCTTTCAAAATATTGCACCGCATGATGTAAGTTTTATGCACTATTTGCTTATTTTCGTTGCTAATTTACTCTTTTTACATGTAGCCTTTGTGGAACAAGATCGTCCTGCTATTTTTGCAGGGCTTATCATTACAAACATCGTTTACATGTACATTCTTTTCAAAACAGCCAAGAGTATTGCAAAGCGGTTACCGTAACCAAATTGTGGCTATCTATCGGTAGCATTTTCGAAAATGTTTTTATAAAGGAGTGCGTATGTTTCAAAAAGGATTATGTGTTGTTGCTAGTGTCATACTAGCAGGAAGTGCTTTAATGGCAAAAGAGAGTTTAACTGTGTATACCGCATTAGAGTCTGACCAAGTGAAGCCGTATTTAGAATCTTTTAAAAAAGCGCAACCTGATATTGAAGTGAAAATTGTACGCGATTCTACAGGAATTATCACAGCAAAATTATTAGCCGAAAAAACCAATCCTCAAGCCGATGTTGTGTGGGGAACCGCTGCTACTAGTTTAGTGCTTTTAGAGCAAAACGATATGCTGCAATCTTATGCTCCCGCTTCTTTGGACAAAATAGAATCCCAATTTAAAGACAGTAAAAATCCTCCAGCATGGGTGGGAAACGATGTATGGGGAAGTGCGATTTGTTTTAACGAAGTCGAAGCTAAAAAACAAAATCTACCTTTACCTACCAGTTGGGAAGATCTTACAAAGCCAATTTACAAAGGTAAAATCGTTATGCCCAACCCTGCAAGTTCAGGGACAGGATTTTTAGATGTGACGGCGTGGCTTAAAATTTTTGGGGAAAAACAAGGATGGGAATACATGG
>JAVHRG010000015.1:3069-6903 GCA_036171535.1 Sulfurospirillum sp.
GATGTGACGGCGTGGCTTAAAATTTTTGGGGAAAAACAAGGATGGGAATACATGGATAAACTCCATGAAAATATCGGTCAATACACCCATTCTGGTTCAAAGCCATGCAAAATGGCAGCAGCGGGTGAATTTCCTATCGGGATCAGTTTTGAGTACCGTGCGGCAAAATCCAAAAAAGAAGGAGCTCCTATTGCTATTATCTATCCTAAAGAGGGACTTGGTTGGGATTTGGAAGCAACGGCAATTATGAAAGGGACTAAAAATTTAGAAACTGCTAAGAAGTTTGTCGATTGGGCAACAGGCGAAGATGCCAATAAACTTTATGCTGAAAACTTTGCGGTAGTTGCCTACAAAGGGCTTTCTCAAAAAATTGAAAATATCCCTGAAAATTACGCTTCAATGCTGATTAAAAATGATTTTGCTTGGGCTGCTAAAAACAGAGAATCCATCTTAACCGAATGGTCAAAACGCTACGAATCAAAGTCTGAACCAAAAAAATAATATGAAGAAGGGATATCAATCCCTTCTTCCCGTAAGGGAAAAACGTGTTTGAAAGTGCCATTACTATTTCCAATGTGACCAAATATTTTGATAATTTTGTTGCATTGAATGAAATTAATCTTACGATTGATAAAGGTGAGCTCGTCTGTTTTTTAGGGCCATCTGGTTGTGGAAAAACAACATTATTACGTATTATTGCAGGTCTTGAAACGTGCGATAAAGGTGAAATTATTCAAAATGGAAAGAGCATCACGCATCTTCCTCCACACAAGCGAGATTATGGCATCGTCTTTCAAAGCTATGCACTTTTTCCTAACCTCACAGTAGCAAAGAATATCGGTTATGGACTTAAAAAGAAAGATATAGAAAAAAAAGAGGCTAAAAAACGTGTCAAAGAGCTTTTAGCGCTCGTGGGGCTTAACGGTAGTGAAGATAAGTACCCGAGTGAGCTTAGCGGAGGGCAACAACAACGTGTTGCTTTTGCGAGGGCCATTGCTACTAACCCTTCTCTTTTATTGCTGGATGAGCCGCTTTCTGCACTGGACGCACGGGTAAGAGAACATTTGCGCCAAGAGATACGTGAACTTCAGAAAAATCTTGGCATCACAACGATTATGGTAACACACGACCAAGAAGAGGCTCTCAGTATTGCTGACAAAATTGTCGTTATGAACCATGGTATCATTGAGCAAATAGGCACTCCTTTGGAAATTTACCACCATCCTAAAAGCCTTTTTGTAGCAGATTTTGTAGGAAAAATTAATCTTTTAGATGCTATCTACAAAGGAAATGGTTTTTTTGGTGTAGGGCAACTTCGCTTTAAAGTTGATGTCTTATCTCAGACGGATATTGTTGTGGGCGAGAAGATGAAGCTTTTAGTTAGACCTGAAGATATTAAGCCGTATCAAGAGAGTTATGAAGAGGTCAATATCATTGAAGGTGATGTGCTCAAAGTTACCTTCTTAGGAAGTTTTTGTAGAATTTTAATGAACATCAAAGGGCTTTTAGAAGAACAGTTGCTTTTTGATGTTCCCCATAAAATGATCAAGCAGTATAGTATTAAAGAGGGTAACGCTTTGCAACTGGGTATTTTCCCAAGTGATATTTGTTATTTTAAAGATACACTCAATGCATAGGTTTTTTAGCAATAGCAATACAATGCTCTTTGGATTGATTGCTCTGATCATTATCTCTATTTTGGGTATTATCATCTTTTTACCTCTTTTTGAAATTTTGCAAAAAAGCGTTTATTCCTCCGAGGGAAATTTAATTTACCTCGAGCGTTTTAGCGTCTATTTAAGCCAACCCAATGCTCATACACTGATTGGTAACTCACTGTTTGTTTCACTAACAACCACGCTCATTATTGTTCCAATCTCTTTTATTTTTGCCTATGCATTAATGCGCTCATGTATACCGCTAAAGCCTCTATTTCGTTACCTAGCCCTTATTCCACTTTTAGCCCCTTCTTTACTCCCTGCTATCTCCTTTGTGTATCTCTTTGGCAACCAAGGTTTTTTAAAATCATGGATGGGAGAGGGTTCTATTTATGGGCCCTTAGGTATTATTTTAGGAGAGTGTTTTTATGTCTTCCCCCATGTTTTGATGATCATTCTTAGTGCGCTAAGCCTTTCAGATGCTAGGTTATACGAAGCGGCACAAAGCATGGGTGCGGGAAGTATTCGAAAATTTTTTACGATTACGCTTCCAGGGGTGAAATATGGACTTATATCAGCAACCTTAGTCAGTTTTACATTAGTCATTACTGACTTTGGCGTACCAAAAGTGATTGGAGGAGATTTTCATCTTTTAGCAACTGAGATTTACAAGCAGGTCATCGGACAACAAAATTTTGAATTGGGCGCAACGGTTGGTGTATTACTTCTTATTCCATCGGTCATCTCTTTTGGTGTTGATGCACTTTTACAAAAAAGACAAGGTACTAGTATAGGCTCAAAATTTGTACTCTACAGACCTAAACATGCGCTAGTATTTGACAGTGTCATGTTTATCTTCTGTTCTGTGGTTGTACTTTTACTGTTAGCTATTTTGGGAGTTTCTATTTTTGCCTCTTTTGTTAAATTTTGGCCTTATGATTTGAGTTTGGTACTTAAAAATTACAATTTTGATGTGATGGATGGAGGTGGCTGGGGCTCTTATATAAACTCGATTCAATTAGCCATCTGGAGTGCTCTGTTTGGAACCATGATCGTTTTTTTAACAGCCTATGTGGTAGAACGAAGCCGTTTATGGACACCATTGCTTATGATAATCAAATTGCTCTCACTGATTCCTATGGCAGTTCCTGGACTTGTTTTGGGTCTAGGCTACATCTTCTTTTTTAACAATGCTTCAAACCCTTTGCACGGTATTTATGGAACGCTTATCATCTTGATTCTTTGTACTATCGCTCATTTTTTTACGACCAGTTACATTACGGCTGTTACAACAATTAAGCAGATTGATGTTGAGTTTGATGATGTTGCAGAGTCGATGGGAGTACCTTTTTATAAAACGTTTTTTAAAGTAACGCTTCCCATTGCGCTACCTTCTGTTTTGGAGATAGCTCGTTATTATTTTGTGAATGCAATGACAACAGTTTCAGCCGTAGTATTTTTATACTCTCCTCAAACGACACTGGCTTCTGTGGCGGTTTTAAATATGGATGATGCGGGAGACATTAGTGCAGCAGCAGCAATGGCAACACTGATTGTTGCAACTTCTATTGGCGTTACACTGGCCTTTAGCTCTGTTTCATACTCTGTGAGTAAAGCCAGTCAAAAGTGGCGTCAGTGCTAAAAAAGTTTACATGTAAAGATTAAATATAACCCAAACTGCTCGTTGAACAATAGGGCTTTTTTGTCATCAGGAAAAAACACTTTGGCCAGTGCTGTTTTTTAAAATACCTTGTTATGGATCATTGATATAAATTTAATGTCTTTCCTTCAAAGAAAATGTCAATTTTTAAGCAATTAAAAATTAGTATGACACCTAAAACAGAATACAGTAAACAAATAGGGTCCAAATATTAACAGGATAAGATTTATTCTCTTGAGCCCTAAAATAATTCATAGTTTTTCATCCTACAACTTCATACTTAATAGGAAATTTTCCTCTAACACCTACTCCAAATTCAATTGCATTGATAAGTCCACGTCTTTCCAGTGCTTTCACAGTTTGACTGTCAATCTCCCATTCAAGTTTAACGGTTCCATCAGGTGTTGACTTGGTTTTGGCGTTTGGATAAGACCATCGACCCATACTACTAATTTTTTTAGCAGTAGGATCATACCAAGGATATTTTTTGAATTCAATGATTTGATATTCTTTTAG
>JAVHRG010000016.1:0-9111 GCA_036171535.1 Sulfurospirillum sp.
CTTTGTAGTAGCCACTCTGCTCAACTTCCCTTGCTTCTGCACTATTCATGAGTTTGTCAACAGGATGTAAAATACCTTCTTTTGCAAGGGCAAGGGTTGCTATAAACTCTTTATCTAAAAAGAGTTGTCGGTTATTTTTTCTTGTTGATTCCATATTTTTTCCTTTTCTCCCAGAGGCTTTTGCGAGATATTCCTAATTTTTTTGATAGTTCTGTGTCAGGAAATTTATTTTGAAAATTGAAAATGACATACTTGACATAATCATCAATACATAAAATATCACCTTGATCTAAAATCTTGCTGTCAGTTGTGAGTTCTATTTTTGTAAAGTCACTCTCTTCGTTTGGGTCAGTGCTACAAATAATAGCACGTTTGCCCTCTAAAATATTGTAGACTTTGAGTTTCTCGCTTTTTTTAAGGTTTTGAAGGTCAATAATGTAGAGTAACTCCTCACTTCCTGCACGCGCGATCTTTTCATAAGCGGTACTATGCGTTAAAGAAATAAACGTAAATGTTTCATTTTGAGTCTGTGCATAGTTAAAGACAAGGGCATCCGCGTGTTTTTGAAAATTGGTTTTGATCAGAATAGGAAATTTTGTCTTTTTATCCAGAGGTTCTAAATTAGCGCTCGAAAAAAGATTTTTGACATACTCTTTATAGGTTTCATTCTCTTTTTTGAGATTTTTAAAGTCACTTAAATGTTGTAATTTTCGGATCAATTCTTCGATCATAAATGGTTTTTGAATATAATCACAGGCTCCTGCTTTGATCGGATTAGTGACCGTATCATTGCTATTGCTAATATAGGAGATCATTAAAATGATGATGGAAGAGCGATGTTTTTCAATAACGGGGTAAAAATTCTGTCCAGAGATATTGGTAGAAAGTAATATTGCATCGTATTTTTCATCTTTGAGCGCGTCTTTAATACTGGTAGCAATCTCACATACATGTCCTATTTCCATCAACTTGGAGGCAATACTTTGAGCGAGATAAATCTCGTTTTCAACGATTAAAATCTTCATACATTCGTCCAATCATAATATTTTAATGTAGCCGTTGCACTGGTTGCAACACCTTCTTGTCTACCGACAAACCCAAGTTTTTCTGTTGTGGTTGCTTTAACATTAACGTGGATAGGCGAAATGGCCATAATGTCGGCAAGGCAGAAGCGAATTTTGTCTTTAAAGGCACTCAAACGCGGAAATTCTGCCATGATGGTTAGATCACAATGAACGATCTCAAATCCCACCTTTGCTAGAAAAGAACACACCTCCCTCAGAAGTAGTTTTGAATCAATATTTTTATAACGTGGGTCATTGTCTGGGAAAAGTTCTCCAATATCGCCAGCTCCTGCTGCTCCTAAAAGAGCGTCAATCAATGCGTGAATCGCAACATCGCCATCGGAGTGCGCTTTAAAGCCTGTGGTTGGATGCACTTCCACACCACCAAGCATCATTACTTTGCCTTCTTCGTAAGCATGTACATCAAAACCTTCTCCTACAAAAGGGGTAGAGGAAGGAGCCTTAAGACATGAAATAGTGGCAAGATCTTCTTTACATGTAAGCTTTTTAGCCTCAGGATTTCCGAGGACATAAGCGACTTTACCACCCATCGCTTTGATGGCACTGCTATCATCGGTATAGAGTGTTGGTGTTTGGAGTGCTTGTTTTAAAAGTTCTGTGCGTGAAAGTTGCGGTGTCTGAATCAGTTTGACATAATCACGGTTAATCGTAGCGTCTTCGTAAACAACCGTATCAACAGCAGGCAGATACGGAACCACAATGTCATGGTTTTCCATCTCAGATAAGATTCGCACAAGCATCTCTTGGTCAATACACGGACGTGCAATGTCACTGACAAGAACATAAGGTGTCTTTACATGTAAAAGGGCATTGGCAAGGGATTCTTGTCTGGTAGCTCCACCTTCGACGAACGTAATGGACTCGCTGAACTTTTTTGCATATAGGTATTCATCAGGTGTTGTGGTGACAATAATTTGCTTAAAAGGAAAAAGCTGTTGAAGATTTTGAGTCGCAAAAAGCCATAGGGGGGTATCTTCAATGCGTAACCACTGTTTTTTAACACGTTGGTTAAACCGTGAAGAGCTACCTGCACCTAACATCACAAGTGCTAAATCGGGCAAACTTTGTCCTTTTTTCTGAAGTGTTACAATATTATACATTTCGAAAGCTTTTTTTTATCTTTTTTGTGTTAAATTCTGCCATCACTTAAGCATAAAGGTCGAGAAAATGTTAAATAAAGATGCAGTTTTAAGCGCATTAGGTGGCGTTAAATACCCAGGTTTTGAAAAAGATATTGTGACATTTGGTTTTGTTAAAAATATTGATATAACCGAGAATAATGTTTATGTAGAAACAGAAATCGTCTCTTCTAGTAAAGAGGTTGGTGACGAATTAAAAGGCACTATTGAGAAGGTAATTCAAGCTATTGGTGCTAAGCGTGTTGATGTCGTTGTGAAGCAGCCAAAGCCTCCAGTGGAGAAAAGCAATTCACAATCTGGTAAAAACATGGCACCTCACATCAAAAATTTTGTCATGGTGAGCAGTGGAAAAGGCGGTGTGGGTAAAACAACCACAACGGTTAACCTCGCCATTTCACTTGCAAGTCAAGGTAAAAAAGTAGGTTTGCTCGATGCAGATATTTATGGACCAAATGTTCCTCGTATGATGGGTGTGGTTGATACACATCCAGAAATTGTAGGACAAAAAGTTAAACCTATCCTTGCCTATGGTGTTGAGATGATGAGTATGGGCTCTTTAATGGAAAATGGTCAGTCACTCATCTGGAGAGGTGCGATGGTCATGAAAGCGATTGAGCAACTCTTACGTGACATTTTGTGGAGTGATTTGGATGTTCTGTTTATCGACATGCCTCCAGGAACGGGTGATGCCCAACTTACCTTAGCACAAAGTGTACCCGTAACAGCAGGTATTTGTGTTACAACCCCTCAACAAGTCGCCCTCGATGATACCGAGCGAAGCTTGGATATGTTCCAGAAATTGCATATTCCTATCGCTGGAATCATGGAAAATATGAGCGGATTTATCTGTCCTGAGACCAATAAAGAGTATGATATCTTCGGAAAAGGAACCACCAAACCCTTAGCGGAGAAGTTCGAAACGATTGTCATTGGGGAGATTCCTATTGAGCCTGCCGTTCGTGAAGGTGGCGATACGGGTAAGCCTGTGAGCTTCTTCCATCCTGAGAGTGAAACAGCTAAGCGCTATCAAGCGTCTGCTCGTAAGCTTTGGGAGTGTATTGAAAAAGTCAATGCAGAAGGTGGCGCAAATAATGAAGCAATTCAGCCAACGATGGGTATTAACGGTGCACCAAGTGCTTGTTCAAGTGCTAATAAGTAAGAATTAAAGGAGAAGATATGGCATTACGCATCAGTATTGACGAGGCAGATTTTAAAGCATTAGTAAAAGAGATTGAAGCGCAAGAGGGGTACCGTCAACCGATTGGCTTTGGTATCGCCAGAGTGGATCGTGGACAACTCAGTCCTGAGAAGATTTTGCAAGCAAGCTTTCCCGTGATTAACTGGAATGAAAATTTTGGTAGTGCGGCTATTTTGATTGCAGCTCTTCAAGAGAGTGGTGTTGATGTTGATTTTACCAGCAGTGAATTTGTCTATGATGTCAAGAAAAAATTTGTTAAAAATGCAATGAATGCGTTCACACCTTATCTGAACCTTGCCTTGGGCGAGGCACATAAAAATGTTCAAGTGATTAAAACACTGGACTGGATAGCACAAACAGAAAAGCTTAAAAAAGATTACCGTATTGTTTTTATATTTGAAGATGACGCTCCTTTGAGCCCTGAAGCGGTTTACTTTAAACTCTATGCACTCTCAAGCGGCAAAGCACCGATTCGTTCATTAAACCTCTCTGGTGCTTTTGGTGTGTTAGAAAATGTTGCATGGTCTTTGGGTCAACCGATTGAACTTGAATGGCTTAGAATGCATGAGATAGAGATGAAACTTTTGGGTGAGTATCCACTGATTGAATCCGTTGATAAATTTCCGCGTTTCTTGTCTCATATTATTCCTGCCGATAATACCCGCATCTTAGATGCCAGTAAAGTCAGAATGGGCGCGCAACTTCATGCAGGTACGACCATTATGCCAGGAGCCAGTTACGTCAATTTCAATGCAGGTACAACGGGCGCTGTTATGGTTGAAGGTCGTATTAGCTCTTCAGTCGTTGTTGGACAAGGCAGTGATGTTGGTGGTGGTGCAAGTATCTTAGGCGTATTGAGCGGAACCAACGGCAATCCTGTGAGCATTGGTGAGAACACATTGCTTGGTGCTAACTCAGTGACAGGAATTCCTTTAGGCAATGGATGTATTGTGGATGCAGGTATTGCTATTTTAGAAGGTACTAAAATTGGCGTGAATGCTGGAGAGCTTGCTAAAATTATTGAAGCAAACCCTAAAGCAAAACTCAAAAAAGCAGGCAAAGAAGAGATGCATTTCTTTAAAGGGCTTGAACTTTCAGGTCTTAATGGTATTCATTTCCGCCAAAATAGTTTGAATGGAATGATTATCGCGGTAAGAAGTAAGCGGGAAATTAAACTTAACAGTGAACTTCATTAACGTCAAAAGAGGAGGAGCGTTAAGCTCCCTTCTTCATGATGGCATTATTAAATTCTTCTGCCCATTTTAATGATACTTTTCGATAGGTTTCATTGGCAATAGGGTCATCTTTTAAAATCCAATTACCACATGTTGAGCATTTGGTTGCATATGTTTCAAGTTGTTTTAAATCCATAGAATCTATCTCTTTGAGTCGTGCTTTACATTCTGCGATAGAGCATTTGAGGTGACTATTCATGAAAAACTCCTCTTAAGGGATTGTTTCATCATTGTATCAAATTAAAAAAAGTAATTATGTATAAATTATAAGCAAATAAGACAGTTACGCCCACTCTCTTTTGCTTTGTATAACGCATCATCGGCTATTTTTAGGATATCATTGGGTGTTTTCCCCTTGCTCGATGTCGCTAAGCCAATACTGATAGAGAGTCTCTCTTTTTTCACAGCGCTTGTTTTTTGTATCTCTTGTGGTATTTTTTCAGGGCGATTTTTATCGCGTATGATAAAACCACGTCTGAAAATACGCTCTCTAACTTCTTCCAGTGCCATAATGCACTCTTCTTTTTTTTTGCCATTAAAAAGAATCGTAAATTCTTCTCCACCATAGCGATACGCTTTACCGCCATTTTTGATATGACTTAGCTCTTTGGCGACCAGTTTTAAAACATCATCACCAATGTCATGTCCAAATTTATCATTGAATTTTTTAAAAAAATCAATGTCGGCCATCGCAATCATATAGTGAGAGCCTAGATGTAAAAAGCGTTCTTCCAATGCCCTTCTTGAGGGAATCCCTGTCAGTGTATCGGCATATGCCATACGGTAAGCGTCATGGACAAGGGCACTGATAGCAATGAGTGAGGTCACCAGAGAGAAGAGAAGAAAAGAGTTACTTTCTTGTAAAAATAAAAAAGGAATCATCTGTGCCAAGAGCATCCAAAAAGGAGCTTTTTGACTTTGTACTTCAAACAGTAAAGAGATCAAAAAAACAAACATAAGTGAGATGACCGAAATAATTAGTATAAAATCACTTGCCTTACTCAGACCATGTAGGCTTGCATGTAAAATAGGCGTATCAAGTGCTTGCTGCATAGTGGGTGAAAAATACTTTAAGGTAATATATCCAATCCCTAAGATACTCACTCCAAGCGTTGTTCTTAGTGCTCCAAAAGAACTAAAAAGACCACGCTCTTGCAAGGCATAAAGCAGGAGGTATCCCAGTGCTGTCACAAGAGGTGCTATATGCCAAAAGGCTGTTACACTGAGCTTAGTAAAGAGGGTATTTGGAAAGGCGAGGGCTAAATCAAAAAAAAGTGGGAAAAGTAGCAGAACAAAGAGTTTACTTTTATTGAAATAGGTACTTAAGAAAAGAGCAATAATGAGAAAAACAAACGTACTTTGCCAAACAAAATAATAGGCATATGCTGGAATAAGTCCAAATTTTATAATACAAAGTACGAGAAGAATCATTCCTAGACAGAGTGCATGAAAGGTCGAAAGAGCTTCTTTGAGTTGTTGCATTTCGTTCCTGTATTTTTTGACGATTATAGCAAAATTAGCTCATACTCCCATAAATTACCCATCAAGGGAGCTTGAAGATGAGGTTTGCCTAACAGTAATTTTACTACCTCTACGCTTTGAATTGAGGCAGCAAAGCAAACCGTAAACGAAGGATTGCCTGAACTTTTTTCGACACCATCTCCTTTTTGAACGTAGAGTTGCTCAAGAGATGAGGAAGTTGCAAACTGACTATAATAGCCAGCAATCGCTCCATGAACAAAAGGTTTTTGCTCTTTGAGGCAGAGATTGGCAAGGAGGCATTTTAGATCGGGATTGTCCAGCGCATCCACAACAACATCTACTTTCGCAATAAGGTCACTATCGGTTTTGGGATCAAAAAAAGTCGTCATACTTTTTACATGTAAAGAGGGGTTAATCTCTTCAAGTTTCTCTTTCAACACTTCAGCTTTAAAGTGTCCCAACGTTTTAGGTGAGGAAAAATTTTGACGATTCATATTATGTTCTTCAAAAACATCGCCATCGCATAAGATGAGATTTCCAACACCAATGCGCGTTAGCATTTCAGAGACAAAGCCACCCAGTCCTCCGCATCCGATAATCAGCACCGTAGATTGGAACAGAGCATACTGCTCCCCAGTGGAAATTGTTTTTTGGTTGCGTTTGTAACGAAGGGGTAAAATGTCATGTTTTAGAGCCATCTCTTCAACGTCTCTAAAGTTACATGTAAAACGTTCCATTGCCGCATAACTCGCTTGAAGGGGGAGAAATCCATCACAGGTTTGCTCTTTTAAAAATGTTAAAAGTTCCATTTTTCCTATCCTAATGTATAATTTTCGTATAAGGAGATCCAATGCACATTATACTTAACGCTTTTTCATTTTTACGAGAAAAACTTAAACAAAAGGGCATACCTTATTTGGATGCTCCATGGGTTGTCGATGATAAAACGCGCATTGTTGATTTGATCGACTCTTTAGGGCTTGAGCAAAAAGAGGTGGAAGCTGTTTTCCTCAATAATACAGTTGTTCCAAAAGAGACAGAGCTACATGAAAATGATCGCGTAGCGCTTCTGCCTCCTGGAACACCAGGATCCTTCCGTCTTTTCTGCGGGCTCAAAGGGAATTAACCACCGCCCACTTTTGGAAAGAGAGCGATTACATCGCCCTCTTGCAAACAATAGGATGGTTCGACGTGTTTACTATTTACCATTAAAACACCTAAAGGTGATACACGCTCAAGCTCCAATATGTCTATCACCATTTGAGCCGTTGTACCGATGGCATAGTTTCTTTGCTCAACCTTAAAGCGACCTTCTCGGTACTGAGCAAAGAGTTTAACAACAACGTGCATCAGAAATTCCAGAACTCATCAATCTCTTCACCTGTGAAATCCCAAGTGACATTGTGAGGAGGAAGTGCTTCGTACTTCATAAATTCTGGTAGACGATCATCCGCATTATTGAATCCTGCTTTAATGTTAAATTCATGCTCTATTTTGAGGATGGACTTTCCAAGGTTCATTACATCATCGATGGTAAGGGCAGCACCAAAGCGAGCATTAATCATATCAACCAGTGCTGGTAAACATTTTGGATCATCGAGTGCTGCAAACGCAACAAAGATACACATACCTGAACTATCAACCGCAGCGGAAGCAATTTGGAGGTTACGTGCGAGTTCTACTTGTCCCTCTTTTTTAAGTGGATCGACATGTCCACCACTGTTAAGAATATTGGTAGCAACAGCGTAACCTGCAGTATGATCAGCTCCCATTGGTGTTGTAGCATACGTAACGCCTTGTCCTTTAACGGCGCGAGGGTCATAGGCTGGAATCGCTTGCCCTTTAACCGTAGGAACTCTCACCAATCCATACGCTTTTCCTAAAATATGGGTTCCTGCACCGAAAATTCTTCCCAATGGAGTACCTGTTGGTATATCATGAGAGAGTATTTCATACGCTTTGGCCCCATCGCCGTATGCAAGAATACCCGCATCGACTGCTACGCCAAGCGCAACAGATGTTTCGATAGAGTCGACACCCAAATCATCCATCAGACCATCCATCTTTGCGATCAGATCTAAATCTTGAATACCTAGATGTGCTCCAAGCGCCCAAACGGTTTCATATTCACAGCCAGATGTCAGATATTTGCCATCTTTGTCATTATAGACTTGTGAACATTGAATGACACAGCCAGCGTGACAGCCATGGGTTGTTTTTCCGCCTCTGGCTTTAATATTTTCTGCCATTGTTTCACCACTGATATCCTCAGCATGCTCCCAAGAACCTGCTCTAAAGTTACGAGTGGGTAGGCCACCGGCTTCATTGAGGATGTTAACTAATATATTCGTTCCAAATGCAGGTAGTCCTTGTCCACTGATAGGATTTTCTTGAAGCGCTTTGGTGAAGATTTTACTCGCTTCTTTAAATTTATCAGGATCAGCAATGGTGACTTCTTTATAATCAGCTGCATCGACGGTGATACATTTGATCTTTTTAGAACCCATAACAGCACCGAGTCCTCCACGTCCGTGACTTCTGAGTTTTCCACCTGGGTCTTTAACAGAGACATTTGCTAGGTTCATACACATTTCACCGATACGACCAATACTCATGACCGCAACTTTTTTGTCATATTTTTCCATCATCGCATCTAATACGGCGTAATTATCTTTGCCAACGAGTTCAGGAACAGGGATGAATTCAACATTGTTTTTCGTTACATGTAATTGATAGAAGGTATTTGCATCTTTAGGTAAACCTTCGATAATGAGTGCTTTAATACCAAGCTTTGAAAAAATACCGGCACTCGTACCGCCAACATTAGACTCTTTAATACCACCTGTCAAGGGACTTTTTGCACCTAGTGAATTACGACCAGAGTTGGAAGCAGATGTTCCTGAGAGAAGTCCTGGTGCGAAAACCATTTTATTATTAAATCCTAAAGGATGACACTCTGGATCAACCTCTTC
>JAVHRG010000016.1:9211-26625 GCA_036171535.1 Sulfurospirillum sp.
GATTTGTCATATTGACACGATAAATTAGATCAGCCATGATAACTCCTTTATATAGTTGTTTAAACCATAATATTCAAAGTTTATAGCATGAAAATAGCAGGGACAAGGAAAGATATTAAAACAAAAACATGCTTTTTTAGCATATCTTTTTTTACACACTTCCTTAAGAAAGGAGTGACATTAAGCCACTACTTTCTTAGGTTTAAGCGATTGAAGTTCGATAATGCGTAGAACAATAGCAGAGTAATAAGGGACACTTTGGATTAAAAGTGTAAAGGAAAAAACATAGATTTCCGTAATGCGTGTATAGTTGGTAAAGTAAAGTGCAAAGAAGGAGATGGTCAGCAAAGACGCTAGAATCATCTCATGACGAATAGGACTTTTGTCCACTTTCTTCGTATTGCCACCTTTTTCTGTCCGTTTAAAGGGAAGTCCATCTTTAACGAAACCATCGTACACAGCTTTAAAGATAACCAGTTGTAAACTCATCGAAGCGATGGCACTTAGCATAGTCTCTTTGACGCTCATCTTCACTCTGGTGTGATACAAAATAAATGCATGCAAGATGTTGACCAAGAACGCTACTAAAATAGGTAGGGTTAGTGGAAGTGTCGGAATCGTCACCCCTACAAAGATGATAAAAGGAACCCAAAAAATATTTAAAAAAGCGGTCATTGCACCAAAGGCATCGGAGAGCCAGAAGAACCAGCCTGCCACAAAGTGATATTTTTGATACGGCGTTAACGTTGTGGATGAAGGTAAAAAGTGGCGCCAATGACGTTTTAAAATCTGAATAGCACCATACGCCCAGCGGTGACGTTGTGTACGAAAGGCTTCGACTGTATCTGGAAGCAATCCCCAACCATAGCGTCGGTTGGTGTAGTGAGCCGTATAGCCAGCTTCAAAAAGTCGAAGTCCTAATTCAGAGTCTTCCACAATGGTGTAGGTTGTCCAGTCTCCCACCTCATGTACGGCAGAGAGTCGTGCCATCAGCATTGTGCCATGTGCGACAATAGCATTTTCTTCATTGCGCTCCACCATGCCGATGTCAAAAAAGCCAGCATATTCAGCATTCATCGCTTGTTTGATAAGGGATTCTTTACTATCACGATGATCTTGTGGCGCTTGAACAAGTGCAACTTTAGGGTCATCAAAGAGAGGAACAAGATCCACAAGCCAATCTTCACTGACGACATAATCGGCATCAATAACCGCTAAAATCTCCGCTTTTTCGTTGGTGTACTTCAAGGCTTCATTCAAAGCACCTGCTTTAAAACCTTTACATGTAATGTTCAAAAAGACAAATTTTTCGCCTAGCTTTGCACAATGCTCTTCAATAGGTTTCCAGTAGAACTCTTCAGGCGTGTTGTTAATAATCACCAAGACTTCGTAATTGGTGTATTTCATATGCGCCAACGAGTTAAGTGTTTCGATTAAAACATGCGGTTGTTCTTTGTACGCAGGGACATGAATGGAGACAAAAGGAGCATGTTCAAGTTTGAGATGCAAGGGAACAAGACGTTTTGGCGCAATACCTAAGGTACATTTAAAAAGCTCATTAATTTTGGCTAAGGTAATGATGACCAAAGGGATCATTAAGAAAATTCCCATTGTCCACATAATCCACATACCAAAGTTCATATAGTAGACAAATGGATATGTCGCGGCCATTGCAATACCAAAGCCCATCGCTTGTGCTGCTGCTGAATAGGTAATGGCATGGGCAAAGTTGACACGTTGATTTCGTAGACCAAAGTAGGTCAGCAAAATTCCAAAGAAAACTGATCCTGCCATTTGATAGCGCCACAGTGGATTAATAATGGTTTGTTTAATGAAATGAAATTTAGGTTGTTTATTGGTATCAAACAATCCCCAGTATGGTCCTACACTTCCTTCATGAACGCCTTTCCATGGTTGATCAAACGCTTCAACAATGTTATAGGTCCATTTCTCTGCCTTAGCCATTTCCAAAAAGCCTGTAATAGCAGCAATTTGATTGGTAAGTGTTGCTTCCGCTTTTTCATTGTTATACCCACTGCTTGGCCAACCAAACTCCCCGATGGTAATCGGTTTATTGGGATACATTTTAGCGATAGCATCGTACTTCTCTTTAGCAAAAGCTAACGTTCGCTCAATAGGCACTTTTTCCCAGTATGGCAAGATATGCACGCAGATAAAATCCACATGGCGAGCGAGCTCAGCGTTACTCAGCCAAACGTGTTGAACTTCCGCAGTGGTTACAGGAATACGTGTACGTTTAGAAACACGATCAATGTATTCATACAATTCATCAGGTGTTAAGTCCGCACGTAAAAGAACTTCGTTTCCTACAATAATTGAAGAGATTCTCGGACTGTACAGTTTGATGAGTTCAAAGAGCGTTTCGATCTCTGTTTCATTTGCAGCTTTATCCGTTGAGAGCCAAAGACCAACATCTACTTTGAGTTTGGTGTCTTTAACGTTTTCTAAAACATGTTTTGCATCAGCGATAGCATAGGTTCGCACTTTACGCGAAATATGCTCTATCGTTTTCATGTCTTCAGCAATTTCAGCGTCGCTTTTGAGAGCTTTTTCAAATCCTTTGTAAGGCGTATAGGAGAGAGACTCTAGTTTTTCACCTATTTGCGGTGATATGACGATTTGATCACCAGTTCTAGTCCATATAAAAATCTGAATAAGAGATGTGACAACAATGGAAAGTAGGATGTATTTGAAGTATTTCAACCGTATGCTCCGAAAAAAATTTCATATCGATAACAAGTAGGGCGATTTTACAACAACTTTGTTTAAAAAAATGAAGTGTCCTTATTTACATGTAAAAAGCGACGGTTGAAAAAAGTTTGGAAGAGTTTTTTAGGGAAGTTGTTTTGTAGAATTGCCCTCTTAAAACAATCATTCATTAACCCTTTTTTAGGGTTTTTGAATGATTTAAAAAGAGAGCGAAGAGAGGTTTTGACTTACTTATCAATGATTGCATCAAGTTCTTTGATCTTATCTAGTGCTTTAAGTGCTGACGCTTTTGCACTTTCACTTAACCCTTCACTAAAATGCAAAACATTTTCCAGTAAAACTGAAATTCCCAAAAAGATGGTTTTGGTGCAAATGTCTCTCATATAACTTAGGAGAATAGGGGTTGGAAGGTTGTGTGTGGAGTAGATATAGGTGCGTTCATCGCTGAGGTCTAAAAACTCTATCTTATCCTCTTTAAAACCACTCATTGCATCGACAACCACGATAATATCTGGCGAATAAGCACGTAGGGCTGCAAACTTGTCTTCAGGTGTATCATAACCAAAAAAGACCTCCCATTGGGGCAATTGTTCTTCTACCAATTGCCCAACGGCGATAGCAACGCCATCATCACCTCTTAGTTCATTTCCAACACATAATAGTGCTTTTTTCAACCGTTTTCTCCTTAACCCTTATGTATTTTGAAAATCTTTTCTAAGGACTAAATAGCCTGCTTTTAAGTTCAATAGTATTGTTTTAAAAGGGCATTCTATCATTTCGGGTAAAAGTTTTACAGCATGTTCTGGAAAGATTTCTATTTCAAAATATTTACTTAAGTTTCCAAGTTTTCGTTTTAAGTATTCATTTCCAGTATTTAACATCTGTTCAAACTCGCACTCGTTGATTTCTAAGACTTTCTCACTAAAATCAATTGTTCCAACACCATGCCCTATGCAGGTAGAGAAGATTTTGATCTGATCCAGTGTGACATTACCAGATTTTGCGCCATCAAGATGTTTTTGAACGAGTTTGTAAACTTCTACCATTTATTGCCCCCATTCGACTCTGTGGAGGCTGATTTTATCTTCCTCTTCACAGGGAATATATTGGGTGTAAACCTCGTTATGTAAGATGCCTAAACACTCAGCATAGCGTGGGTCAGCTTCTGTTCTCATTGCTTCGGTAATAGCGATTTTGGTAGCTTTTGTGTCTTTAACATTGCCACTTTTAACAAGAGCAGTGAGATATTTGTCATAGAGTTTTCGACCAAATACATAGCTCATCAGTCTTTTGGCATGTACGAGGAGATCTCTCTCAAAAAGCGTGTTCCCAATGATAGAGTCTGTTACCAATGGCGGCATTTCATTATCGTGTTCAAAACTCACTTTTTGGAGTCTTTGATCTAGCACACCAAGCGCTGTGGTAAGTCCATAGATGATGCTTGCAGGATGAGGAGGACACCCTGGAATATAAACGTCTACAGGTATAATTTTATCGATACCACTAAGTACACTGTACGCATCGTAAAAAATTCCTCCTGTTGCGCCACATGCACCAAGGGCTACAACAATCTTAGGATCGGGTGTCGCTTCGTAAGCGCGAAGCAGTGGATAGTACATCTGACGTGTCACAGGACCCGTACAGAGTAAGATGTCGGCGTGACGAGGGTTGGCAACCAGTTTAAAACCAAAGCGCTCAGGATCCCATAATGGTGTAATCGCCGCAAAAATTTCAATTTCACAGCCGTTGCAGCTTCCACAGTCCACACGAAAAACACTAAAGCTTCTGCCGATGTGTTTTAAAAGTTCAAGTTTTTGCTCTAAATTATTGGCAAGTTCGATCTCTTTTGGCATTTCATATGTTTTCATTCTATCACCATCTCTTTGCCACTGGTAAAGGTTGCTACCGTAGCTGTTTTTTTACATGTAGGACAAACACAAAGATAATTTTTAGCCTCTTCAAGTCTTTTTTCACTCACATTGGCTTTGCTTAAACACTCAAAACTATACTTAACGAGTCTTTTTGCACTAAACGGTTTATGACACTCAGTGCAATATTGAACATCCAGTTCGCCTCTTTGAATGAGGGCTGATTTATCAAATTTGACAGCAAGTTCAAACTCTTCGCTGAGCTTAATGGCTCCAGTTGGGCATACTTCATCGCATCTACCACAAAAGATACAACGTCCACAGTCGAACTCCCATACGAGTTTACTTTTATCATCGTTAAAGACAACGGTGATTGCATTGGATGGGCATGCAATTCCGCATGCTGCACAACCAATACAAAGATCATAAATATAAGCTGGTTTTCCACGAAAATTATCGGCAACTTTATAAGGCTCAAACGGGTACTTATGGGTGATTTCCCCGTATTTTTTACTAATATCAAGAAGTTTCATCATCGGAGACTCCTCATCGGACTGTTTTTGAGTGTTTTAGAAAAATCTTTTAAATCTTGGTTTGTTAAAATTTTACTCTTTTTGCTCTTGATGTCAACAACCGTAATACGCTCTGCACATGAATAGCATGGGTCTAAGCTACAAACGATAAGCGCGGCATCGGCAATAGTATTACCACGGAATTGGAAACGAAGGCTTGGCCAGTTGTTGTACGTAGCTGCACGACATCTCCATCGAAAGACTTTTTGCGCACTACCTTGCATAATCCAATGAACATTCTCTCCACGAGGAGCTTCAACATACGCTAAAGCGTAGTTTTCAGGTTTAACATGGAATTTTGGATCGACAATGATCGCTGTTTGAGGCATCAACTCAAAACATTGACGAATGATGGAAACAGAACTTTTAAGCTCCATATAGCGAACCATCTCTCTAGCAAAAACATCGCCACCCTCTACAACCGCAACATCAAATTGAATTTGTTTGAAAAAGTCGTACGGATGATCGTAACGTGTATCACGTTTAATACCGCTTCCTCTTATGTTTGGACCTACCGGTGAAAAGTCGCGTGCAACTTGTTTATCAAGAATACCCACACCTTTCCAGCGTTTCATTTGGCGTTGGTCATCCATAACGGCATCCCAAACTTCTTCGACTTGTGTTTCGATGATCTGTAAGATGCGTAAACTCTCTTTGATCTCATGGCCTGTCATATCACGTCTAAGTCCGCCCATAACAACGTTACCGTATGTTTTGCGTCCACCCGTAACGAGTTCTGCCAGTTTCATAGAGTATTCACGAATTCTAAAGATGTGCATGAAAGCGTTGTAGTTACCTGTGACTTCACACGCAAGCCCGATATTGAGCAAATGGCTGTGGAGACGCTCAATTTCTGAACAGATGACACGAATGGCTTGTGCACGAGCAGGAATTTCTAAATTGATCGCTTTTTCTGCCGCTTCAATACATGCAATCGCGTGAGCATAACCACAAATACCACACACACGCTCTGCCAAATAACCCATCTGGTCGTAGTTCATGCGGTTTTCAGCCAGTTTTTCCATACCTCTGTGTTGGTAAAAAAGTCTGTAGTCCGCATCAATGATGGTATCACCATCACAAAAAAGTCTAAAGTGTCCTGGCTCATCTGCCGTAATATGCAAAGGTCCTAGAGGCACATCGATAATGCCTGAACCCTCTGGTCGTAAAAAATCATACTCAGGCTCCATGTAATGCTCTTTCATATCAGGGCGATAACGGTAGTCCATAGCATCTTTTCTAAGTGGGAAAAGATTGTCTGGCCAGTCATCGCTGAGCACTAAACGTCTTTTATCTGGCAAGCCCTCTGCTACAAGTCCAAACATATCGTAAGCTTCCCTTTCATACCATACACATGCAGGTACGAGTGGCGTAACGGATGGGAAGGTAAGGCTATCAGGAGAGATCATTACTTTAACGGTAACAAAGCATTTTTCATCTTGCGCGATCTCATCGCCTTCAAACATCTTGCCACCTTCCATTGAAAGGGCGTAGTAGAGTGCGTAATGTTTGTTAATGCTTCTCTCATCATTGGGAATCATGGTTGAGAGGTAACCACCCATATCATAATACAAGAAGCGAACCGCTTCAGGAAGGTCATTGAGTTCCACCAAAGCGGTGACCTGATCTTCACATTGCCTTGTCACTTCTAAAATTTTAATTTTTGTAGCTAGAGCTTCTATAAATTTATCGCATTTCATGGTGAGTCCTATTTTTTCATTATAGTTTTAACGCTCTCATCAAGGAGGAACGTGAACGAATCAAACTGCCACACGCCAAACGCTACAATCAAAATAGCCAAGGCAATCAGTGGAAAGTTTTCGCTGAACTTCATCTCGCTGTTATGCACGACTTCGCCCTCTACTTTGCCAAAGGTAGCAAGGAAAAAGTGTGAAAAGTCAGCGATAAAGATGATGGCTAAAGCGACAGCAAAAATACCCATTAACAGGTAAGAACCATCGATTGCCGCAGCTTTAAAAATTAAAAATTCACTCACAAAAATCGCAAATCCAGGTACACCGACCAAAGAACAGATGGAAATACCAAACAGGACAGCTGTCAAAGGTGCAATATGGATCATGCTCCCCATTTTTGTCATATCTTTTGTCCCATATATCTTAGCGATATTGCCTGTAGAACAAAAGGCAAGGGCTTTTGTAAAGGAGTGTGCCGCACAGTGGAAAAGTGCTGCGAAAAGTCCAATGGCTCCACCCACACCGAGCCCAAAGGCAATGACGCCCATGTGAGCGATAGAGTGATACGCAAACATCCTTTTGACGTTGTGTTGGCGAATAAGAAAGAAAGAAGAGATGAAAAGGGTCAATGTACCACTAATAATCATTACCGATTGTACAAAATCAAAACCAACGCCATTGGCGACGATGGCATAGTAGCGTATAAGTCCTAGCATGGCACATTTAAGAAGTACGCCTGAAAGTAGGGCTGATGTAGGAGCTGGTCCCTCGGCGTGGACATCAGGTAACCATGTATGTGTAGGTGCTAGTCCTGCTTTGGTTCCAAAGCCAATCAATGCAAAGATAAAGACAAGCTTTAAAGCCATGCTGTCTAGATTTCCTGCATTAGCAAGAAGATTAGTGTAGAGCATCGCATCGCCATCGATTTTACCATTTGCTGCAGAGTAGAGCAGAATCGTTGCATAGAGTGCAAATGCTAGACCGATACTACATAAAACGATATATTTATAGCCACTCTCAGTGGACTTTTGATCTTTTTTAACGCTAACAAGAAAGACTGAAGCGAGTGTGGTTGCCTCAATGGCTGCCCACATAAAGGCGATGTTATTGCACACAACGCTTAAACTCATCGTCCATGTAAAAATGAAACTAAGAGCAAAGTAGTTTTTGACCTCTTTTAAGCTGACGTGTCCATCTTCTAACTCCCACTTCATATATGTGGTGGCATAGATATTAACAAGCAAGCCAGTAATAGCAATCAGTGATAAAAAGATGGCTCCAAGGGAGTCCAAGAAAATAAAGTTATCGAAGGCTGAAAGTTCAGCTCCTTTAACAACTTTGCTTACAGCACTGAGTAACAGTGATGAGACAATCAAGCTCAAAAGGATATGGGCGCTTTGTAAGAGCTTGAAATGAAGTGGCATAAAAAACATTACGACACCACACACAAAAGGTATGATTAGTATCAACAAAAGAATATCCATTTTATCCCCTTAAATTTACAGCTTTAGATGTGTCGAGACTATCATATGAGGCGTAAAACCGTTTCGCCAAAATACTCATAATCACAACTGCAAAAATAGCATCAGTTAAGATACCAATCTCGACAAGCTCGTGTGAGTTGTATGCCATAAGCGCTAGGCTTAGGTGGATTCCATTTTCAAAGAGGCAGTAGGCGAGAATCTGTTTTAAAAATGAGTTTCTCAAAATAAAGCCAAAAATACCTATCATAAAGATAAACGAAGCTGCAAACAGTGGCAACGCATCTTTGAAAATTGAGAAATGAACAAAAACCTTGTAAAACATCATTGAAACAGCAAGTGAAAAGCTAAGGGCTACAACAGGCGATATAAAAAAGCCACCTACTGGCTCATCTTCATTGATGACGCCAAGCTTATTCACAAGTTTGAGTAAAAATAGTGGTACAAAAACTACTTTCATCAAAAAGGCTGTAAAGGCCCAAAGGAGTAGCTCATGAGCGCCATATTTGAAGTGTAAAAGCAAAAATACGATCACTAAAAGTAGTGTTTGCAGTGCATAGGCTGCAATGCTAAGCTTGTATTTTCGCAAACCAAATACCGCTAAACTTGTTCCCATCATCAAAACAGTGATGACATCAATAAAATTTATCATGTTATACCCCAATAATATAAAGCATTAGTGCTATACAAGCGATACTGAGAGGGAAAAGCATTGTACGCTTCATCCCTTTGTTCATTGTGAATCGTGGTCCAAAGTTGTCGATGAAAACTGCCAAAACATAAAGTACTCCAATTTCAGCTAAAAAAAGTAATAGCGACAAAATAGGGTTTTCAAAACTCCAAGGCTCAAAAAGCATTAGGAAAAATCCTAACATTGAAAATTGCTTCAACATTAAAGCCACATCAATGATGGCAAGATCTTTACCGCAGTATTCACCCAAAACGCCTTCTTGTAGCTCTTGTTCTGCCTCAGCTAAGTCATAAGGCTTTCTGCCTGTTTCGACATACATAACCCAAAGAAAAGCGGTTGAAGCAATGGCATAAGAGGGAACAAGATAACCGTAATTGCCCTCACTTAGACTTACAATGGATGCAATATGCGGTAAATTGGAACTACCTGCGCCCAGCATGACAACAATAAGACAGATAATGGATACAGCTTCGCTGTAAAATCCAATGGTTGCCTCTCTACTTGAGCCTACACCTGCAAAGGGGTTCGCGGTATCAAAACCAGCGATAATAAACATAAACCGATACAGTGCTCCAAGATAGATAAGAACAAAAATATCCGAAAACTGAGCAAAAACAGCGTCGCTTCCATACGTAATTGGCAAGGCGCAAAACATTGCTGCTGTTGTTGCAAACATCAGATAAGGTGCAATTTGATAGATAAAACTTGCACTGTGTGACTTTGTACGTCCACGCTTGATGAGTTTCAAAAGGTCACGATAGGTTTGAAAAATGCTCGGTCCTATTCTCGATTGAAATTTCGCTCTTAGTTTTCTGGCCATGCCATCAAAGAGTGGAGCGACCAGTATGGCTGCTATAAGTTGTAAAAGTAGGTAAAAAAAGCTCATTGTGTCCTCACAGATAGTAAGATGCAAAAATCAACACTAAACAGAGATAAACCAAGATATATCCCGCATAAAAATTCGTTCGGCCATTTTGGAAAATGCCTATTTCTTGGGCAATTAACATGATCAAGCGAATAACTGGCTCATAGAGTTTGTCCCAAAAGAAATCATGTACTTTTTTTGTATAGACCACTTTTGAAAAATATCCATCAAGTTTTATCTCACTCTCATATCTCAAAATAAAACTAAGCGCTTTACGAATGTCACCCGTAAATGAGTTTGATCCGATTTGCATGTTTTTGTTGTAGATGAAGCCACATGCCCAAGGATCTGTGATGCGTGTTGTTGTATTGTTTGACTTTAAAAGGAAGAGTAAAACAAATGGAACTACGGCACAAAGTAGCATGACAAGAACGACCGTAGGCATTGAGATAAATTCATTTTGATTGAAGTTTGATGCCGGTATAAAGGTTAAAACAATTTTAGATAAAATATCGATCACATCGCCCATAAAGACACCAAGTCCCACACAAAAACTTGCTAAGAGGCACAATGGTAATAGCATGATACTGGAAACTTCTTTGGCGTTTTCAAAGCTTTTGGCCTCTCGCGGTAGTCCCAAAAAGACGGCTCCATACACTTTAGCGAACGCCATGACAGCGAGTGCACCACCAACGCCGAGTGCAATAATAGCAATGACAAATAAGAATCGTGATAGTACACCTTGCTCCATACCACCTAAGAGCATCGTTTTATAGGTAATCCATTCACTGGCAAAGCCATTAAGTGGAGGAAGTGCGCAGATAGCGAGTGCTGCAACGAAAAAGATAATCGAAGTGATAGGCATCTTTTTATGAAGTCCACCAAGCGCATCCATATCTCTTGTAAGTGTTGCCGTATAAATATTGCCGCTTAACATAAAGAGCAACGATTTAAAAACAGCGTGATTTAAAATATGAAATAAAGCCGCAATAAAGCCAAGCAAGGCAATGGAAGGAAGACCTGCTCCAAGTCCATAAAATGCACCGCCTAATCCTAAAAAGATAATGCCCACGTTTTCGCAAGAACTGTAAGCAATGGAGGCTTTATAGTCATTGGAAATGGCAGCATACAGTACACCAAAAATACAACTAAGTGCTCCGAAGAAGAGTAAAATATAGCCAAATTGAACATATTGTGGAAGAAGAAGTGAAAATTTAATAAAGGCAAAAAGTGCTACTTTGATCATAACACCACTCATCAATGCAGAGGCATTGGAAGGAGATTGGCAGTATGCTAGCGGTAACCAGACATGAAAAGGAAACATACCCGCTTTGGATCCAAAACCTATAAGCAGTAGGACAAAAAGGGTAAGACTCATGCCAAAACCAATGCCCAGTTCATCAAATTTACTAAACTCAAAACTACCTGCAAAACTTGCCATAATGATAAGCGCGACCATCAAACAAAATGCCCCAATTTGAGCAATTCCCAAATAAATCATCACATTCTTAGCGGCACCTTTGCCATCGTTAACTAAAATCAAAAGTGCGGAGATGAGCGTCATCAGTTCCCATAAAAGCATAAAAGAGAAAACACCATCACTTGCAACAACAAGAAGCATTGAGAGGATAAAAGCATTAAAAAGTGAAGCAAAAACGGCTAAATTTGCCTTTTTCTCATAGAATTTCACATACTCAAAGCTATAAAGAGAAACAGCAAACGCAATTAAACTAATCAAAAAGCTAAAGAGCATACCTAAAGAGTCAAGTCTAAAAATAGGCGCACTGATAAAATTTCCAGGTAATTTCCAGATCAATGTTTCATTAAGGCTGGAAAAGAAAAATATCGCTGCATAAAGCGAAATGACGCTTGCCAAACCAAAACCTACTTTTTGGGCAAGGAGTGGTTTTCTATAGAGTAGAATAGAAAGAAGTGAGGTTAAAAAAAAGAGCGTGTATATGGTTTGCATTATGCTTCCTCTTTGTTGGATTCTAACGTTTCAGCGGGAGCGGGTTTCGGTTCTTTGGGTTTTTTAATTTCAGGAGCAGGAATGTTTGCAAATACAACATTGGGTACAATAGCTTGTAGAAAAGGAGTCATATCGCCTTTGACTTTTTTGCCAAATTTGCACTCACCTAGCACTGGGTCAACCATGACTAATGCCCCTGTTGGGCAAGCACTTACACATGCAGGACCGCTTTCTATACCATCGCACATATCGCATTTGATAGCAATACTCTTAAGCCCACTGATACAACCTGCTTCTAAGTGTCGCTCCACTTCCTCTATAATAGAAGGAGGAAATTCTGCGTCAATATTGATTGCGCCATAGGG
Source organism: Sulfurospirillum sp. (assembly GCA_036171535.1). Lineage (GTDB taxonomy): Bacteria > Campylobacterota > Campylobacteria > Campylobacterales > Sulfurospirillaceae > Sulfurospirillum. The sequence goes on from JAVHRG010000016.1 coordinate 21,447, forward strand.
GCAGGCAATAGTGCAGAGCTTACAGCCGATACAGATCTCCTCGCAAAGCTCAACACACGAATTAGCAATACGAAGAGCCCCCGTTGGACAAACATTGGCACACGGAGCATCATCGCATTGACGACATTGGTTGGGCATTTTTCCGCTCTCTAATGAGAGTACATCAAGTCTTTTCTTGGAGAGTTTCCCACGTGCATAGGCATTTTTAATGCATGTTTTCATACAAGCATTACAGGCGATGCAGAGGTCGGAATTTGTTATAACGAATTTATGAACTTTAGACATAGACTATCCTCTAAGGTTTGTTTAGCTCAATTGATAAATCAGTATAGTCACTCGATAACGTTAACATTCACAATAAACTTATGTATGATATTTACATTTTTCTTGCAAGAAAGTATATATTAACTTTATAGCATGAAAATAGCTTACTTTAAAAATTTATAGTATATTTCAAGTTATAACTTAATGTACCAATAAAATAGGCAACAATAAAGGTTGTAATTTGATAAAGACCATTGAGTTGTATTTCTCTACATTGTAGCCATAATCCTATAAAAAACTATTTTTATTGTTCTAATAAATAGATGTAAGGCTTGTACACATAAGTTATACAAATTATTCGTTTCTTAGAATATTAGATAAGCGCAGCTCAAATAGTCCACTATAAATGAACCATTGTGAGTAGTTCCTCTTGCTTAATTTGTACTCTCTACGCTTTATGCCTTTTACTCCCTTTATCCGAAAATTTTTACCAATTCATTTTTTATAACATTGATTTCCTCTACTACAGATGATCTTGTATCTGCTGGAGATGATCCATTCATATCTGCTTCTCTAACGGCATCACTAAAGGTAATAAACCCTAAATGGGTAAACTCTTTAAGTTGTGTTTGAATAAAGTTTAGGTCTTGGGTATCTTTAATTTTACTAGCAACAATAAAAACTCTTTTAATACCAATGTCTTGAGCCAAAGCATTAATTTGATGAGCCGTTTGAATACTTCTTTGTCCGGGCTCAACAACAACAATTAGTGCATCAACAGATTCCGCTGTACCTCTTCCAAGATGTTCAATTCCTGCTTCCATATCCATAATAACGACTTCATCGTTTTGAATTAAAAGATGTTGCATTAGGCGCTTAATTAAAGTGTTTTCTGCACAAACACATCCACCTCCACCTAATTCAATGGTTCCCATAGTTAAAAGTTTAACCCCTAAATGTTCTAAACAATATGCTTCTGGCAAGTCATCTACTTTAGGGTTAAGGATAAAAAAAGAACCATATCCATCTTCAGCACCCGTTCGTTCACGTGCTAATGATTTCATTTTTGAAAATGGAATAAGTTTTTTAGATTTTTCCAAAGGTATACCAATGGCAGAAGCAAGATTTGCATCAGGATCTGCATCAACTGCGAAGACTTTCTTACCATCTTTGGCAAATAATCGTGCCAACGTACCTGCTAATGTTGTTTTACCAACGCCACCTTTACCTGTGATTGCTATTTTCATATGCATCTCCTTTTAAAAATTACGTGTGGGGGCTTCCCCCCCCACGATTTATATGCCTAGTTTTTGGCGTCTTTTTTGAATCTCTGCATAAAGCTTATTGGCAGCTTCAATAGGATCGACTTCGACAATAAACTTTCCACCAAGAACTTCTTCCATTTCTTGTGTTAAGAAAGTAGTTACAAAAGATGAACCAATAACCTGAGGTACAATACCAACATGAACAGGCAATCCTAAAACAGTCGCCCAAGTGCCGATGATTTGTGCTTTCTCAGACATGATCTCTGGTGCAGAAACACACACCGGAAGTGAATCTAAATCAACACCCAGTGTCTTAGCTATCTCATTTGCAAGTCTTACTGCTCGTGTGTTATCAACACATGAACCCATATTAAGTACTAGCGGTAGGGGACCGCCAATTCCCGCAGCTTGACCTATGGCAGTTAAAACTGCTTTAAGACCATCACCTGCATAATCTTCTGTCGCTTGTTGTGTCATAAAGCCAAATTTTGCCAATGCCCCTGCTGCACATCCTGTGGCAAGCACTAAAATATTTTTCTTGGCCAGTTCTTTAGTCATCGTGATATAGTTGTAATCATGAATGACTCTTGTGTTGTTACAGCCACCAAAAAGAACCACCCCTTGAATATTTCCATTGACAATGTTATCAATTAATGGCTTGATGGGATTTTCTTTATCAACCATCTGTAATGCTGCAATAATAGCTTCATAACTAAATCCACCAATGGCTTTTTGCGTATTGGTTGGAATATCGACTTTATTAGGATCACGCCTACTGTAGGCATCAAGAGCGAGCTGTACAATTTCACGTGCACCTTCTATCGCTGTTTCTGGGTGAAAAGAAACATGTGTTGCTCCTGCTATTTTGTTATCATCTAAAGTACTGATGACAACGGTATGGTAGTTATTGGCTGTCTCAACGACTGCTGGCATGATGCATTGGGTATCTACAACCATTGCTTCAACAGCACCAGTAATAATCGTAAGCTCTTGAGAAAGATAATTTGCTGCCAATGGAATACCATGACGCATCATAAGCTCATTTCCTGTACAGCATACGCCTACGATATTAATTCCCTCAGAGGCGCCTAGTCGTTTTGCCTCATCATTCATAGTAGCAGCAACATCACAAACAATTTCACATAAAAGTGGATTGTGCCCATGAAGTGCTATATTGATGGCATCCTTTTTAAGTACACTTAAATTGGCTGTCGTTATGGTAGGTTGCGGTGTACCAAATAAAATATCGGAGAGTTCGGTTCCTATTGCCATTGTAGAAACATCGGCTATTGCAACTCTTGCTCCTGCTAATAGAAGATTGAGTGGGTCAGATTCTGATCCAACGTGGGTTCTTGCAAGTCCATTAACAACATCACTATCTAAATTTTGAGGCATGATTCCTAATGCTTCAAATTTTGCTTTACGCAGTGGATTGATAACAGCATTGAGCCATCTAAACTCACCATGGAATCGTGCAAAATCTTCTAAAGAGACGGAAGCAACTTCTTTGACTATTTCTGTGATAGATTGACCTTCCGTGTCGATTTTTAAACGTTTTGCAACATCTAAGAGTTTATGTTCATCTTTAATCGCATAAGCAGGTGCCTCATTTTCTGAAAGTGCATAAAGCGTATGTGCAATATGTCGCGCATGCTCAGTATGGGCACTTGCACCAACGCAAAGACTGCGTAAAAGATTGCGTGCGACTATGGTATCTGCATCTGCACCACAAATACCTTTTTTAGGGCCATTCCCTAGGGGATCTATTCGACAAGGACCTTTCCAACAGACACGACAGCATAAACCTGTCTCTCCAAATCCGCATTGAGGTTGCATCGCATCATAGCGATCCCATGCGGTTTCAACTTTATCCAGTTCTGCTTTAAAAATCATTTTTTGTGCGGATATATCAACGGTTTTAATTCGAGGTGTTTCCAACATGTATACTCCTTTTTAAGTATTAATAGCCACGTAAACTAAGGGATTTTATTCTGTAACTGTTATCACGAGTGATTATAATGGCATCTGTAGGGCATGCTTCAACACACGCTGAGTGTAGAGAACCATCTACATCTATTCGATCAAAACAAAGATCACATTTGAATGCTTTGAGCTTTTTGCGTTTCTTTTTACCATCTGTTGGTTCTTCTTGGGGGATTTCAACCATAGTAATGGAATCATAAGGGCATGCTTTAAAACACAATTTGCATCCAATACATTTTTCTTCATCAATTTTAATAACCCCAACAGCCTCACGCGTCATGCAATTACTTTTGCACGCATCCAAACAAGGTGCTTCGCATTGTACACATTGAGCTGTAGTGGTTTGATTCTTGATGGCGATTACTTTATTACGGGGGATAAGCACAACACCTGCAAGCACAGCACTGTTAAAATCATACGGTGAATGAGACATAGCACAGGCTAGCTCACAACTATGACATCCCATGCAACGCTCTGGGTCTGTGTAGATAAATATGTTATCAACAACATCACTCACGAGAACTCCTTTTTCATAAGATTTGCCAAAATAGTTTGGCTGACATGTGAAAAGATTACTTCATGAGAGTTGCAGAAAGGTTGCAGTAAAAATTTTTTGGATTAAATGTGTAAAATTATTTCAAAAAGAATACCATCTTGCACATTAGTAGCTCTAAGTTCTCCTTGATGATGTTCTTCTATAATGACTTTTGACATATAAAGTCCTAGCCCTGTCCCATTTTTTTCAAGTTTAGTTGAAAAATAAGGTTCAAAAATTTTAGGAAGAAATTCATCTAAAATACCTCCACCGTTGTCTTCAATTTTAATACTATAAGTAGAGTCATTTTTTTGGGTCGAAATGATAATGCACGGCTGTAGGAGCTTTTTTTCTATAAAATTGTCTTCACTATTTTTAAGGATGTTTAAAATGACTTGAACAAGCTCATTTTGATAGACTTTTATGGGATTATTGCACTCGTAGTATTTGAGAATTTTAATATTTTTACTTACTAACGAAGCTTCAATCATTTGTAAAGCTTTTTCGATAGGTGTTGTTAGAAGAACTAACTCTTTTTCAGTATTTTGTTTAAAAAAGGTTCTGAAATCATCTATGGTCGTGGAAAGAAAATAGACATACTCTTCAATGTTAGCAAGTTTTCTATTCAAAACACTCAAAAAAAGAAACTTTTCATTGTTTTTTTCAAGATTGTATTTTTCACTTTGAATTTTAATAAAAGTTGTGGCACTGCCGATGGCTCCCAATGGTTGTCTCCATTGGTGTGCAATCATACTCATCATTTCTCCCATTTGCGCCAAACGGGATTGTTCCATCATTTGCTTCTCTTTTTTAATATTAGTCTCAATCGTTTCAATCATAGTGTTGAAATTTTTTGAAAGCTCTCCTATCTCATCGTTTGATTTGATAGAAGAACGTACGCTGTAATCTCCCTTTGTTGCACTGTTTGCCATCTCAGAGAGTATTGAGATAGGGTGTAAAAGTTTTTTAAAAAAGATATAACTAATGATCAGAGCAATGATAAGAACAATAATTCCCAAAGAGGCGACAATTCTTTGTAATTTATGAGACATAATCTCAAGTTCTTCAACGTACGCTGTTGTAGCAACATACCACTGTAGCTTTGGTATATAATCAATCCAGAGAACTTTTT